>NZ_JBIVJB010000025.1:39477-67658 GCF_044750025.1 Pseudomonas sp. NPDC088885
CAAATCCTGCTCATAGTAGAGACTCTCGGCCAGTTCACGCTCCTGCTCCGGCGTCAGCAATGGAATGCTGTTGACGGTGTGCACGTAAGCTTCCAGGTTCGCACCCGGAACCAACGCATACGCAGGTTGCAAAGAATTGGTCATACGAAAAAACCTCCGACTTACATACTCGTGCTTCTCAGCACTGCGAAAAATTGACCGGGAATTCAAACGAGAGTTCCCATAAAAACCGCGAGGTCAATCACGCGCAAAAAAGATTCTACTTCGGCGCCAGCTCCCTGAGATGACGTGCGACTGCAATCCATGCACCGATATAACCCAACAGCACCGCGCCAAGCAAGAGCGACAGACCGTCGGCAACTGGCACGCCGGCCAGTGCGAAATCACTGCCGTACAACCCGGCCAGCCCAACCACCGCATCGTTCAGCCAGTTCAGGCCGAACGCCAATACACCCCAGGACAACAGCCCCGCACCGAAGCCATACAACGCGCCCATATAGAGGAAGGGACGTCGCACATAACTGTCAGTGCCGCCGACGAGTTTAATCACTTCTATCTCGGTGCGGCGGTTTTCAATATGAAGACGAATGGTATTGCCTATCACCAAAAGTAATGCAGAAACCAACAGCACCGTCAGACCGAAGACAAAACGATCGCCGAGCTTGAGGATGGCGGCCAGACGCTCGACCCAGACTAGATCAAGTTGCGCCTGTTGTACCTTGGGCAGCTCGGAAAGTTTTTGTCTTAATGCTTCCAGGGTTGGCTTGTCGACTTCGTTCGGCGTCACCAGCACTACACCCGGCAACGGGTTCTCAGGCAACTCGCGCAGGGCTTCGCCCAATCCAGACTGCTGCTGGAACTCTTCCAGCGCCTGGTCACGGCCGACATATTCAGCATCAGCAACGCCGGGCATGCCTTTGATCTGCTCGCGCAACGACTCGCCCTGCTCCGGGCTCGCGTCGAGTTGCAGATACAACGAGATCTGCGCCGCACGCTGCCACGAACCACCCAGACGTTCGACGTTGTTGAGCAACAGCGAAAGGCCCATTGGCAGGCTCAGTGCCACCGCCATCACCATGCAGGTGAAAAAGCTGCCGATCGGCTGTTTGCCCAACCGACGCAGGCTGTCGAGCAGACTGGCGCGATGGCTTTCGACCCAAGCACGGAACAGCGTGGCGAAATCCGGGCCATCGTCATCGTCGTGCTTTTTCTTCTTCGGCGGCTGCGGATCGGCGGCCTTGGGGGCCACGCGTTCGGAAACCTTTGGGCTACGTGTCGCACTCATACCCCGGCCTCCCCGTCGCCGATCAAGCGGCCACGTTGCAGGGTCAGCATGCGATGGCGCATGCGCGCGATCAGCGCCAGGTCGTGACTGGCAATGAGCACGCTGGTGCCGAGACGATTGATGTCTTCAAACACGCCCATGATCTCAGCCGCCAGACGCGGGTCGAGGTTACCGGTCGGTTCGTCCGCCAGCAGCAAGGCCGGGCGGTGCACGATGGCGCGGGCAATGCCGACGCGCTGTTGCTGACCGGTGGACAGGTCGCCCGGGTACAGATCGGTTTTATCCGACAGCGCCACGCGCTCCAGTGCTGAATCGACACGCTTGGCGATTTCGGCCTTGGACAGCCCGAGAATCTGCAGCGGCAAGGCAACGTTGTTGAACACCGTGCGATCGAACAGCAACTGGTGATTCTGGAACACCACGCCGATCTGCCGGCGCAGGAACGGAATCTGCGCGTTGCTGATGGTGCTCAGGTCTTGCCCGGCCAGCAGCAACTTGCCGCTAGTCGGACGTTCCATAGCCAACAACAGGCGCAACAAGGTGGATTTACCGGCACCGGAGTGGCCGGTAACAAACAAGAACTCGCCACGACGGACTCGAAAGCTCAGCTCATGCAAGCCGACGTGACCGTTCGGGTAGCGTTTACCGACCTGTTCGAAACGAATCATGAACGCTCCCGCTCGGCAAACAGTGCCTGGACAAAGGGTTCGGCTTCAAAGGTGCGCAAATCGTCGATGCCTTCACCGACGCCGATGTAGCGGATCGGCAGACCAAACTGCTTGGCCAAGGCGAAGATGACCCCGCCCTTGGCAGTGCCGTCGAGCTTGGTCAGCGCTAGGCCAGTCAGTTCGACGGTCTGGTTGAATTGCTTGGCCTGGTTGATGGCGTTCTGGCCGGTACCGGCGTCGAGCACCAGCAGCACTTCGTGCGGCGCATCGGCGTCGAGCTTGCCGATGACCCGGCGAACCTTTTTCAGCTCTTCCATCAGGTTGTCTTTGGTGTGCAGACGACCGGCGGTATCAGCGATCAACACGTCGATGCCACGGGCCTTGGCGGCTTGCACGGCGTCGAAGATCACCGAGGCGGAGTCGGCGCCGGTATGCTGAGCGATCACCGGAATCTTGTTGCGCTCGCCCCAGACCTGCAATTGCTCAACGGCAGCGGCGCGGAAGGTGTCACCGGCGGCGAGCATGACTTTCTTGCCTTCCAGTTGCAGCTTCTTCGCCAGTTTGCCGATAGTGGTGGTTTTGCCGGCGCCGTTGACGCCGACCACCAAAATCACGAAAGGCTTGTTCTGCGAGGCGATTTTCAGCGGTTGTTCAACCGGTTTGAGCATCGCGGCCAGTTCGGCCTGCAGGGATTTGTACAGCGCGTCGGCGTCGGCCAGTTCTTTACGAGCGACCTTCTGGGTCAGGCGCTGGATGATCTGCGTGGTAGCTTCGACACCGACGTCAGCGGTGAGCAGACGGGTTTCGAGGTCATCGAGCAGATCGTCGTCAATGGTTTTGCGGCCGAGGAACAGGCTGGCCATGCCCTCGCCGATGCTGGCGCTGGTTTTCGACAGGCCTTGCTTGAGGCGGGCGAAGAAACCGGCTTTGGTTTCTTCGGTACGCGGGGCTTCGACGGGGGCTTCAGCGACCACTTCAACTGGCGCAACTGGCTCAGCGATAACCGGTGCAGGTGAAGGTGAAGGTGAAGGCTGTTGAACAACCGGCGTAACTGGCTCAACGAATACCGGGGCAACCGGCTCAGCAACCACCGGCACAGGCTCGACAATCGGCTCAACCACAGGTGCGGGAGCTACTTCCGGCTCAAACGCGACTGGCGCAGGAATCACCGGCGTAATGTGCGGCGCAGCCTCTTCAACCAACGCCACCGGCTCTTCCGCCACCGGCAAGGTCAGCCACGGCTCGGCCGCCGGGGTCAGCGGCAATTCCGCCGCTACTGGTACTTCCGGCTCGGGTTCCGGCTCAACCGGTTGCAACACCGGTTCGGCAATCGGCAGAACGATCGGTGCCGGCTCTTCTTCTATTACCGGCGCCGGCGCGGGAGCGGGTTCAGGAATCGCGGGCGGCTGTTCGACGACGGGTTCCTGCGGTTTTTTACGCAGCCATCCGAACAGGCTTTTCTTCTCGCCAGCCGCAGCTGGGGTCTTCTTGTCGTCGTTGGAACCAAACATGGAGGACGGCTATCTCACGGTAGCGACGCGCCATAAGGGCGCCCCGGCAAATAAATATTCGATGCAGAACAGACTGTGTTTCATCCAGCTTGTTCACGCGCAACATTTTGTCGAGGCGCCAGAGGCACCTCAAAGGTCGATTAATACGAAGGACTGGAACGGCATCTTCGGCGAAAACGCAGAGTTTAGCTGACAAACTCAAAGCTTCTGCCGGGAACCCATACAACCTATCTACCGATCAGTGGCTTGATAGGCGTGGCCGCCAGTAAAACGGATCAGTATCCTAGCACCCTCTCGCCCGCCGACGCTAAGACCAAGCGGGCAGCCCAACAGGTTAAAAAACGAATGAATGCTCTAGCCCGCCGCGCTGCAGGCCTGCTGCTCAGCACAGTCTGCCTGCCCCTTTCGGCCTTGGCGGCCGACCCGCAACCGACCCACGAATTCACCCTCGACAACGGCCTCAAGGTCGTCGTGCGCGAAGACCATCGCGCGCCCGTGGTGGTCTCGCAGGTCTGGTACAAGGTCGGGTCCAGCTACGAAACCCCGGGCCAGACCGGTCTGTCTCACGCGCTCGAACACATGATGTTCAAGGGCAGCGAGAAAGTCGGCCCCGGCGAAGCGTCGCTGATCCTGCGCGATCTGGGCGCCGAAGAGAACGCTTTCACCAGCGACGACTTCACCGCTTATTACCAGGTGCTGGCCCGCGACCGTCTGGGCGTAGCCTTTGAGCTGGAAGCCGACCGCATGGCCAATCTGCGCCTGCCGGCCGATGAGTTCGCCAAGGAAATCGAAGTCATCAAGGAAGAGCGCCGCTTGCGCACCGATGACAAGCCGATGTCCAAAGCCTACGAGCGCTACAAGGCCATGGCCTACCCGGCCAGCGGCTACCACACGCCGACCATCGGCTGGATGGCTGACCTCGACCGCATGAAGGTCGAAGAGCTGCGCCACTGGTACCAATCCTGGTACGTGCCGAACAACGCCACGTTGGTAGTAGTCGGCGACGTCACCCCGGACGAAGTGAAAACCCTCGCCCAACGCTACTTCGGCCCAATCGCCAAGCGCGACGTGCCTCCGGCGAAAAAACCGCTGGAACTGGCCGAGCCAGGTGAACGCCAGATCACCCTGCACGTGCAGACACAACTGCCTAGCCTGATGCTCGGCTTCAACGTGCCAAGCATCGCCACCGCTGAAGACAAACGCTCGGTCAACGCCTTGCGCCTGATCTCGGCTTTGCTCGACGGCGGCTACAGCGGTCGCATCCCGACACAACTGGAACGCGGCGAAGAGCTGGTCTCCGGCGGTTCATCGAACTACGACGCCTACACCCGTGGCGACAGCCTGTTCACCCTGTCGGCAACGCCGAACACGCAGAAGAAAAAGACCATGGCGCAAGCCGAGGCCGGTCTGTGGAAACTGCTGGAACAGCTGAAAACCACCGCACCGTCCGCCGAAGAGCTGGAGCGCGTGCGTGCGCAAGTGATCGCCGGGCTGGTCTTCGAACGTGATTCGATCACCAGCCAGGCCACTGCGATTGGCCAGCTGGAAACCGTCGGCCTGTCGTGGAAACTGATGGACACCGAACTTGCCGATCTGGAAAGCGTGACCCCACAAGACATCCAGAACGCCGCCAAGCTGTATTTCACCCGCGAACGTCTCAGCGTCGCCCACGTCCTGCCACTGGAGACGACTCATGAGTGAGCGCAAAACCCCACGTTTGATGCTGCTCGGCCTGATCGCCGTGGCGGTGATCGGCTCTGCTGCTTTCTATCTGTCGCCAAGCGCTGACAGCAAGGCCAGCGAAGCCCTCGACAACGCCAAGACCAGCCAGAAGCTGCAATCGCTGGCCGAACTCGACGGCAAGGCCCCGGCCAGCCGCAAACTCGACGTGCAGACCTGGAACACCGCCGACGGCGCCAAAGTGCTGTTCGTTGAAGCCCATGAGCTGCCGATGTTCGACATGCGCCTGATCTTCGCCGCCGGCAGCAGCCAGGACGGCAGCGCGTCGGGTCTGGCAGTGCTGACCAACGCGATGCTCAACGAAGGTGTGGCTGGCAAAGACGTCGGCGCCATCGCCCAAGGCTTTGAAGGTCTTGGTGCAGATTTCGGCAACGGTGCTTTCAAAGACATGGCGCTGGCCTCGCTGCGCAGTCTGAGCGCCGCCGACAAACGTGAACCGGCGCTGAAGCTGTTTTCGGAAGTGGTCGGCAAACCGACCTTCCCGGCTGACTCCTTTGCCCGCATCAAAAACCAGATGCTCGCCGGTTTCGAATACCAGAAACAGAACCCCGGCAAACTCGCCAGCCTCGAGCTGATGAAGCGTCTGTACGGCGATCACCCGTACGCGCACTCGAGCGACGGCAATCCGCAAAGCGTGCCGAAGATCACCCTCGCGCAATTGCGTGAGTTCCACGCCAAGGCCTACGCGGCTGGCAACGTGGTGATTGCATTGGTCGGCGATTTGTCTCGCGCTGAGGCCGAGGCGATTGCCAATCAGGTTTCCGGTGCACTGCCGAAAGGCCCGGCGCTGGCGAAGATCGCGCAGCCGCAGGAACCGAAAGCCAGCGTTAATCACATCGAGTTCCCGTCGAAGCAAACCAACCTGTTGCTCGCGCAACTGGGCATCGACCGTGACGATCCGGATTACGCGGCGCTGTCGATGGGCAACCAGATCCTCGGCGGCGGCGGTTTCGGTACACGTCTGATGAGCGAAGTGCGCGAGAAGCGTGGCCTGACTTACGGCGTGTATTCGGGTTTCAGCCCGATGCAGGCGCGCGGCCCGTTCATGATCAATCTGCAGACCCGCGCGGAAATGAGTGAAGGCACCCTGAAACTGGTGCAAGACGTGCTCGCCGACTACCTGAAAACCGGCCCGACGCAGAAAGAACTCGACGACGCCAAACGCGAGCTGGCCGGCAGTTTCCCGCTGTCCACCGCGAGCAATGCCGATATCGTCGGCCAACTTGGCGCGATGGGCTTCTATAATCTGCCGTTGAGCTATCTGGACGATTTCATGCGTCAGTCGCAAAGCCTGACCGTGGAACAAGTCCGCGACGCCCTGAACAAACACCTGAGCACGGACAAAATGGTCATCGTCACCGCTGGCCCGACCGTGCCGCAAAAGCCGTTACCGGCCCCATCTGATAAACCTGCCGAGCAACCGCTCGGGGTTCCGGAGCATTAATGGCAACTCGTTCCCCTAAAAAGCCTGCGCACAACGTTCACAACGGTGTGAACCAGTTGCGCATCATTGGCGGTCAATGGCGCAGCCGCAAGCTGAGCTTCCCCGACGCGCCGGGCCTGCGTCCGACGCCGGATCGCGTGCGTGAAACCCTGTTCAACTGGCTCGCGCCGTACGTTGAAGGGGCCAAGGTACTCGACCCGTTCGCCGGCAGCGGCGCGCTGTTTCTCGAAGCGCTGTCCCGTGGCGCGGCCATGGGCCAGGCGCTGGACGCGAGCAATATTGCGGTGTCCAGCCTGAAGGAACACCTCGGCACCCTGCGCTGCACCAACGGCCAGGTGCAGACGGCGGACGCGCTGCGTTATCTGGAAACCCAGACCGCCAGTGCGTACGACCTGGTGTTCCTCGACCCGCCGTTCAACCAGAACCTGCTGCCTGCCGTGTGCACCTTGCTCGAAGAACGTCAGTGGCTGGCCGCTGACTCGTGGATCTACACTGAAAGTGAAACGGCGCCATCGACGCTGGGCCTGCCGGGCAACTGGCGCCTGCACCGCGAACAAAAATCCGGCCGGGTTTACTACGCGCTGTGGCAACGTACGGCCGAAGTCGCCGCTTAATCCAAGGCGAGCAAAAACCTGTGGCGAGGGAGCTTGCTCCCGCTGGGCTGCGCAGCAGTCCGGAAAAAGGGCCGCTGCGCGCCCCGTCGGGAGCAAGCTCCCTCGCCACACTGAGCCTGTGTACTCTGGAAATTGACTAACAGCTTTGTGGGCCTCATCACATCGCTGCATCGAGAACCATCGTGTCCGCCTCTTCAGAACGCTTCATCCCCGCCCTCGGCCTCGGCAATCCGCACCTGCAAACCTTGTGGGGGCCGCTGTGGCGCAAAACCGTGCATATCCAGCGTGAGCGCGAGCGCTTTTGGCTTGAGGATGGCGACTTTCTTGACCTCGACTGGCATGGCCCGCACACGGCCGATGCGCCGTTGGTGCTGGTGCTGCATGGCCTGACCGGTTCTTCCAATTCGCCTTACGTCGCCGGCGTGCAAAAAGCCTTGGCCGATCAAGGCTGGGCCAGCGTCGCGTTGAACTGGCGCGGTTGCTCGGGCGAACCGAATCTGCTGCCACGCAGCTACCACTCCGGCGCCAGCGAAGACCTCGCCGAAACCATCAAACACCTGCGCGCCAAACGCCCGTTGGCGCCGTTGTACGCCGTCGGCTATTCGCTGGGCGGCAACGTGTTGCTCAAACATCTCGGCGAAACCGGCAGTGCCAGTGGCGTGGTCGGTGCGGTGGCGGTATCGGTGCCGTTCCGCCTCGATCAATGCGCCGACCGTATCGGCCAAGGCTTTTCCAAGGTCTATCAGGCGCATTTCATGCGCGAGATGGTCGCCTACATCAAGAACAAGCAACGGCAGTTTCAGCATGATGGGCGCGAGGATGGACTGGCAGCTTTGGCAGCGCTCGGTTCGCTGGAGAACATGCGCACATTCTGGGATTTCGATGGCCGGGTGACCGCACCGCTGCACGGCTTTACCGATGCCGAGGATTATTACCGTCGAGCGTCGAGCCGTTATTTCCTCGGCGAGATCCGCACACCGACGTTGATCATTCAGGCAGCGGACGATCCATTTGTGTTCCCGCATAGCCTGCCTTCGGAAAGCGAACTGTCGGCCTCGACCGCTTTTGAATTGCAGGCGCGCGGCGGGCACGTTGGATTCGTCGACGGCTCAGTGCGCCAGCCCGGCTACTACCTCGAACGCCGTATCCCGCAATGGCTGGCCAGCGTGCCCGCATGAGCGATCAGGGCGAGTCGATCCGATTCTGGCAAACCGCGCCACTGGCCGGAGTCGAGTTGTTGTCGGCGCGCTATATCGAGCAACGCTTCGCCCCGCATGTACACGACGGTTTTGTGATCGGCATGATCATGGCCGGCGCTCAGCGCTACCGCTATCGCGGCGCTGAACACCTGGCGGGCAGCGGCACGTTGGTGCTGATCAATCCGGACGAATTGCACACCGGGCACAAAGGCACCGAGGACGGCTGGCTGTACCGGGCGTTTTATCCGGATACCGGCAAGATTGTTTCGCTGCTGGATGAGCTGGAGTTGCCGACCGCCAGTCTGCCGGCTTTCGGCGCCACGCTGTATCGCGACCCGGATCTGGTCAACGGTTTCTGCCAGTTGCACCGTTTGCTGGAAAGCCCCGCGACCGCGCTGCAACAGCAAACGGTGTGGCGCGAGCTGATGTTGCTGCTGTTGCAGCGTCACGCGGCGGTGCGCGAGGTTGCCAATCCCGGCAAAGAGCACCGCGCGGTGCTGTTGGCCAAGGACGTCATGCACGCTCAACTGGCGGCGCCGCCATCGCTGGAAGAACTGGCGGCGGCGGTTAATCTGTCGCCCTTCCATTTCGCCCGGGTATTCCGCCGCGCGACCGGCATGCCGCCGCACACCTGGCTGATGCAACAACGCATCGCCCAGGCGCGGGCACTGTTGCAGAGTGGTTGCTTGCCGCTGGAAGTCGCGACGCAGTTGGGGTTTGCCGATCAGAGCCACTTGAGCCGACAGTTCAAGCAGGCTTACGGCGTCGGGCCCGCGGCGTATCGCAATGCCCGACAAATCCCCCCAGACACCGAATAACCCCTGTGGGAGCGGGCTTGCTCGCGAAAGCGGTCGTTCATTCAACATTGATGTCGACTGACCCGACGCCTTCGCGAGCAAGCCCGCTCCCACAATGCGAATTGTGGGGATTATTCGCCGGTGGCGATGCCGCGCGCTGGCTCGTTGATCCACTCACTCCACGACCCGGCATACAACGAACCCAACGGATAACCCGCCAGACACAACGCAAACAAGTTGTGACACGCCGTCACCCCGGAGCCGCAATACGCAACCAGATCCGCCGGCGAACGATCACCCAGCTTCGCGGCAAAACGCTGCTGCAACTGATCCGCCGGCAAAAACCGCCCGTCACTACCCAGGTTGTCAGTAAACGCCGCACACTGTGCCCCCGGAATATGCCCGGCCACCGGATCAATCGGCTCAACCTCACCCTTGAATCGCGGCAAGGCCCGAGCATCGATCAAGGTCAACGCTGGTTGGCCGAGACGCTTTTGCAATTTCTCAGCACTGATCAACAAACCCATGTCCGGCTGACCACTGAAATCCCCACGAGTGACCTCCGGCGCATCCAGACTCAACGGCAAACCCGCCGCATGCCACGCCTTCAGCCCGCCATCAAGAATAAACACGCCATCACGCTTGCCCAGCCACGCCAGCAACCACCATGCACGCGCCGCATAAGCACCCGGGCCGTCGTCATACAAAACCACGTCACTGTCGTTGTTGATGCCCCACGCTTGCAGACGCTCAATCAACGCCGCCGGCTCGGGCAGCGGATGACGTCCGGTCACGCCTTTCACCACTTTGCCGCTGAGATCGCGCTCAAGATCGGCGAAGCGCGCGCCGGCAATGTGTCCTTCGGCGTAGCTGCGCTGCCCGTAATCCGGGTATTCGAGGGCAAAACGACAATCGAGAATCACCAGCCCCGACTGTTCCTTGCGGGCATCCAAGGCTTGCGGGCTGAGCAACTGCGCAATCGGCATAACGAGCTCCTGTGGAGTTTCAACGGAATGTTTACTTTACGTCTTCGAGGGCTTGGGCCAGCGGTACATAAAACTCGTCGAACAGTGCATTGACCGCATCCCGCGATTCATCGGTGACAAACCCGGCTTCCAGCACCAAGACCTGATACACGCCGCGTTTAACGGCCTGCTCGCTGAGGTGGTTGGAATTCTCGCGGGTGGTGCACAGAAAGCGCACCCACGAGGTCAGGATGATCCACGCGTTGAGGGTCAGCGACTCGATCTGCACGCGATCCATCTTGAGGATCCCGGCGGCGACAAAGCCTTCGTAGATCGCCGCGCCCTGAATCACGCAGCGCTGGGAAAAGCGCCGGTAACGCGCGGCCAGTTCCGGGTCGCTGTCGAGCAAATGTTCAAGGTCGCGGTGCAGAAAGCGGTAACCCCACATCGCCGAGAGCAGTTCCTTGAGATAGAAACGCTTGTCTTCGACCGTCGCGGCACGCCCCTGCGGCGGGCGCAGAAAGCTGTCCACCAAGGCTTCGTACTCACTGAACAGCACCGAGATGATCGCCTGCTTGTTGGGGAAGTGGTAGTACAGGTTGCCCGGAGAAATCTCCATATGGGCGGCAATGTGGTTGGTGCTGATGCTGCGCTCGCCCTGCTGATTGAACAGCTCGAGGCTGTTCTGCACGATGCGCTCGCTGGTTTTTATTCGTGGGGCCATGGCTTGAGCTTTAATTCAGAGTGCGGTGAGGGGCATCTTACGACCTATCCGGAAATGGATAAAACAAAGCTGCACACGGAAGTCATTTGACTTTATAGAGCATAGACTCTAAAAAGTTCATCACTACAATAAATCCGGAGCCTACGATGACTGCCGATATTGCCTACCTGCAAACGCTGCAACAGCCCCTGGAAGAGCTCGATCGGTTATTCGAGGCGCAACGGGCCGCATACGCCGCCAACCCGATGCCGCCCGCCGCGCAGCGCCAGCAATGGCTGAAGTCGTTGCGCGACCTGCTGAGCAATGAACGTCAGGCTTTGATCGAGGCGATCAGCGCGGATTTCAGTCATCGCAGCGCCGACGAAACCCTGCTCGCCGAACTGATGCCGAGCCTGCACGGCATTCATTACGCAAGCAGCCATCTCAAGGGCTGGATGAAGGATTCGCGGCGCAAGGTCGGCGTGGCATTCCAGCCGGCTTCGGCGAAAGTCGTGTATCAGCCGTTGGGCGTAGTCGGCGTGATCGTGCCGTGGAATTACCCGTTGTATCTGGCCATCGGCCCGTTGGTCGGCGCGCTAGCAGCGGGCAACCGCGTGATGCTCAAACTCAGTGAATCGACCCCGGCCACCGGGCAGTTGATGAAGGAATTGTTCGCGCGCATCTTCCCCGAAGACCTGGTCTGCGTGGTGCTCGGCGAGGCCGACATCGGCGTGGCATTTTCCCGTCTGCGCTTCGATCATTTGCTGTTCACCGGCGCCACCAGCATCGGCAAGCATGTCATGCGCGCAGCCGCGGAAAACCTGACGCCGGTCACGCTGGAACTGGGCGGCAAGTCGCCGGCCATCGTCTCCCGCGACGTGCCGCTGAAGGACGCCGCCGAGCGCATCGCCTTCGGCAAAACCCTCAATGCCGGGCAAACCTGCGTCGCTCCAGACTACGTTTTGGTGCCGGAAGACCGCGTCGGCGGCTTCGTCGAAGCCTATCGCCAGGCGGTGCAAAGCTTCTATCCAACCCTCGCCGATAACCCGGATTACACGGCGATCATCAACGAACGCCAATTGGCCCGGCTCAACAGTTACGTCAGCGATGCGACCAGCAAAGGCGCGCTGTTGATTCCTTTGTTCGAACAAGGTCAGGGCCGACGCATGCCGCACAGCGTGCTGCTGAATGTCAGCGACGACATGACCGTGATGCAGGACGAAATCTTCGGCCCGTTGCTACCGATCGTGCCTTACCGCGATCTGGAGCAGGCATTCGCTTACATCAATCAGCGCCCACGACCTCTGGCTCTTTACTACTTTGGCTACGACAAACGCGAACAAACCCGCGTGCTGCACGAAACCCATTCGGGCGGCGTGTGCCTGAACGATACGCTGCTGCATGTCGCCCAGGACGATATGCCGTTTGGCGGCATCGGCCCTTCCGGCATGGGCCATTACCACGGGCATGAAGGTTTCCTGACCTTCAGCAAGGCCAAAGGCGTGTTGATTAAACAGCGCTTCAACGCGGCCAAACTGATCTACCCGCCGTACGGCAAATCGATTCAGAAACTGATCCAGAAGCTGTTTATTCGCTAATCACTTGTCACCGCCGGGTAATAAAAACAATGCACCCAAGCCTGACCGAAACACCTGCCCTGTCGCGCCGTGGCCTGCTGAAATTCAGCCTCGGTGCCACGGCCTTCCTCGCCACCGCTGGCCTTGGTGCCAGCCTCAGTGGCTGTTCCTCCAGCGTCGCGGCCAACGGCTTTATCAGCTTGCGTGACGGCGATCTGCTGTTTTTGCGCGCGCTGATTCCGGTGATGCTCGACGGCGCCGTGGCTACTGAAAAGATGCCGAGCGCGGTGGATGGCACGTTGAAGACGCTGGACTACAGCCTCGATCACCTGTCGCCGGAAATGCTCAAACTCACTCGCCAGCTGTTCGACGTGCTCGGCATGGCGGTGACGCGCGGGCCGCTCACCGGGATCTGGGGCAGTTGGGAAAATGCCAGTGCCGAGGCGATGCGCAACTTCCTCGATCGCTGGGAAAACAGTTCGTTGAGTTTGTTGAAAATGGGGCATAGCTCGTTGCAGCAAATGGTCACGATGGCCTGGTACACCCGCGCGGAATCGTGGGGGCATTGCGGCTATCCCGGGCCGCCTACCGTCTGAAATCGGCGCAACGGCCTTCGCGAGCAGGCTCGCTCCCACCCTGGAATGCATTTAAATGTGGGAGCGAGCCTGCTCGCGAAGAGGCCAGTCGCTCCACCACCGCTATCAGAATAATAAAGAGAACCTGACCGATGCCTGTACCCGACCCCTTCCGCGAAGGCCTCGCCCGAGGCTGGAAAACCTACAACGGCGCGCAACTCACCGATAACCTGACCCTCGAAGCCGACGTCGCGATCATCGGCAGCGGCGCCGGTGGTGGCACCACAGCGGAAATCCTCAGCGCCGCCGGCTACAAAGTCCTGCTGATCGAAGAAGGCCCGCTGAAAACCAGTTCCGACTTCAAAATGCTCGAAGACCAGGCCTACAGCAGCCTCTATCAGGAAGGCATCGGCCGCATGAGCAAGGACGGCGCGATCACCATCCTGCAGGGCCGCGCGGTCGGCGGAACGACGTTGATCAACTGGACATCAAGCTTCCGCACCCCGGAACCCACCCTCGAACACTGGGCCACCGAGCACAACGTCAAAGGCCACAGCGTTGCCGAGATGGCGCCGTGGTTCGAGAAAATGGAGCAGCGCCTCGGCGTCGCCCCGTGGCTGGTGCCGCCTAACGCCAACAACGACGTCATCCGCAAAGGCTGCGAGCAACTCGGCTACAGCTGGCACGTGATCCCGCGCAACGTTCGCGGCTGCTGGAACCTCGGTTACTGCGGCATGGGCTGCCCGACCAACGCCAAACAATCGATGATGGTCACCACCATTCCGGCAACATTGGAAAAGGGCGGCGAACTGCTTTATCTGGCCCGCGCGGAAAAACTGCTGATCAGCGGCGACAAGGTCACCGGCCTGCAATGCGTGGCGATGGACGAGCGCTGTGTCGCGCCGACCGGGCGCACCATCACGGTCAAGGCGCGGCATTACGTGCTGGCCGGTGGCGGCATCAACAGCCCGGCGTTGCTGCTGCGCTCCGATGCGCCGGATCCGCACAAGAATGTTGGCAAGCGCACTTTTCTGCACCCGGTGAATATGTCCGCCGCGCGCTTCGACGAAGTGGTCAATCCGTTTTACGGGGCGCCGCAATCGATCTACTCCGACCATTTCCAGTGGAAGGACGGCACCACCGGGCCGATGGCGTTCAAACTTGAAGTGCCGCCGCTGCACCCGGCGCTGGCGGCGACGCTGCTCGGTGGTTTCGGCCAGGAGAACGCGCAGCACATGGCCGACCTGCCGCACACCCACGCCATGCTCGCCCTGCTGCGCGATGGTTTTCACCCGGACAGCAGCGGCGGCGCCGTGGAATTACGCGGTGACGGCACACCGGTGCTCGACTATCAGGTTTCGCCCTACGCCTGGGAAGGTTTGCGCAAAGCGTTCCACGTCATGGCCGAGATCCAGTTTGCCGGTGGCGCAAAATCGGTGATGCCGATGCATGCCGACGCGCGTTACGTGAAAACCCTGGCCGAAGCCCGAACGCTGATCGATGGCCTGAGCCTTGAGCTGTACCGCACTCGATTGGGCAGCGCCCACGTCATGGGCGGTTGCGCGATGGGCGAAGAGGCGAAATCGGCGGTCACTGACAGCCTTGGCCGCCATCATCAACTGAGCAACCTGTCGATCCACGACGGCTCGTTGTTCCCCACCAGCATTGGCGCCAACCCGCAGTTGTCGGTGTATGGCCTCACTGCGCAACTGGCGACCGCCCTCGCCGATCGATTGAAAAACCCATGAAAAAACCGATTATTCCCGTCGTCTATAGTGCTTTCTTACCCAACAGGCGACTTTCCCGACCGGGACGGCTGCGATACCATCCGACTCCCCAACGGACTCCCGCCAGGACGACGCGATGAACCGAGTGTTGTACCCAGGTACCTTCGACCCTATTACCAAGGGCCATGGCGATCTGGTCGAACGCGCCTCGCGCCTGTTCGATCACGTGATCATTGCGGTCGCCGCCAGCCCGAAGAAAAACCCGCTGTTCCCGCTGGAACAACGGGTTGAACTGGCTCGCGAGGTCACCAAACACCTGCCGAACGTGGAAGTGGTCGGTTTCTCGACGCTGCTCGCGCATTTCGCCAAAGAGCAGAACGCCAACGTGTTCCTGCGTGGTTTGCGCGCGGTGTCGGACTTCGAATACGAATTCCAGCTGGCCAACATGAACCGCCAGTTGGCGCCGGACGTGGAGAGCCTGTTTCTCACGCCGTCCGAGCGTTACTCGTTCATTTCTTCGACGCTGGTGCGGGAAATTGCTGCGCTGGGCGGCGACATCACCAAGTTCGTCCACCCTGCCGTGGCCGACGCCCTGACCCTACGCTTTAAAAAGTAGGAGCTGCCGAAGGCTGCGATCTTTTGCTTTTGATCGCAGCCACGCACAGCAGTTGATCGCAGCAACGTGCACTGCGCTCGCCAATGCGGCACAATTGCGCGCATTGATTTATAGCGCCCGGGCCTGCCGCCCCGGCTGGAGTTAGCATGTCCCTGATCATCACCGACGATTGCATCAACTGCGACGTCTGCGAACCCGAGTGCCCGAACGCCGCCATCTCCCAAGGCGAAGAGATCTACGTGATCGACCCGAACCTGTGCACCCAGTGCGTCGGCCACTACGACGAACCGCAGTGCCAACAGGTCTGCCCGGTGGATTGCATCCCGCTGGACGAAGCGCATCCGGAGACTGAAGAGCAGTTGATGGAGAAATATCGCATCATCACCGGCAAGGCCTAAGCCTTCAGCGCTCTTTCGGGCCTCTTCGCGAGCAAGCCCGCTCCCACAGTGTTTTGTGGTGGAACACAAATTGTGTGAACACCAACATACCTGTGGGAGCGGGCTTGCTCGCGAAAGGGCCATCAGCCACACCGCAAACTCCTGATCAGCTCACTCGCGCTGCTCAAACCCCTCCCCCGTACACCCCAGACACCTTACAAACGCCGCCCGCGCCGGATCCACCACCAGCGCCTGCCCCGCATCGCCAATCCCGCCACCCAGCGCGGTAAACGGCAACGACACCACAAACGCCCCCGCACCAATCACCGTGGCCACCACCAATAACGGTCGGGCAATCAGCAAGTCGCCGATCATGGCGTAGGCAGGCGGGTTTTGAATGGTGTAGCGCGGGTCGCCGCTGCCGCTTTCCGTGGCCTGAACCGCCAGGCTGGAACACAGCAGCAACGTGACAAAGAGGACTTGCAGGGATTTCATGGCACGATCCTTCGGGCTGAACAGTGAGTCACCTCACTATAGACCCCAGGACTTTTTCAGCTCTGGCAGCGTGGGCAAAACACACTGGCGCGCTGGCCGAGCTTCACTTCGCGCAGGCCGGTGCCGCAGACCTTGCAGTGCTCACCACCGCGGCCATAGACAAACAGTTCCTGCTGGAAATACCCCGGCTGACCGTCGCCACCAATGAAATCGCGCAGCGTCGTGCCGCCACGTTCGATGGCGGCGGCGAGAATGCGTTTGATCTCGATCGCCAGCTTCAGATAGCGCCCACGGGAAATGCCACCGGCCTCGCGGCGCGGATCGATACCGGCGGCGAACAGCGCTTCCGTCGCATAAATATTGCCGACCCCGACCACGATTGCGTTGTCCATGATGAACGGCTTGACCGCCATCGACCGCCCGCGTGACAGCTGAAACAAGCGCTCGCCATCAAACAGATCGGTCAACGGCTCCGGCCCGAGGCGAATCAGTAATTCATGATTAAGCGGATCGTTGCTCCACAGCATCGCTCCGAACCGGCGCGGGTCGGTGTAGCGCAGCGCCAGCCCCGACTCCAGTTCGATATCGACGTGCTCATGCTTGAGGGCCGGCAGCCCTGCTTCGACCAGACGCAAATTGCCCGACATGCCCAAATGGCTGATCAACGTGCCGACTTCAGCGTTGATCAACAAATATTTGGCCCGCCGCTCGACCAGCACGATGCGCTGCCCGGACAGGCGCACATCGAGGTCTTCGGGGATCGGCCAGCGCAACCGCCGGTCACGCACGATCACCCGGCTGACACGCTGGCCTTCCAGATGCGGGGCAATCCCGCGACGGGTGGTTTCGACTTCGGGCAGTTCAGGCATGGTGTCCTCGAATCAATGCGCGCCGAGGTCGCGAATCGTTTGTTTGAGGGTTTCGAAATCGTAGTCCGACAGACCGACGTAATCGAGAATCAGCGGGCCGATGCTGTTCCACTCGTGGTCTTCGGTCTGGTTGCCCAGCACGCGATACGACGCACAAATGTGTTCGGCCATCTTCAACAGCGCCAACAGATTCTTCAACTGGCTGTTGCGCGACGACTCGTCGCTGAAAATCGCCAAGGCGTTGTGGTGATTGGCGATCGCGGCACTGACATGCTCCGGCAAACGCCACGACTTCGCTGTGTAATAGCCGACCACCGCATGGTTGGTGTTGAACGTACGGTTTTCGGTATCGACCACGCGACAGGTCGGGCTGGCGTTGGCGTACGCCTCTTCCAGCACCGACATGTAATTGGGGAAACGCTGCAGCATCAACGGCACGCCGCAATCGTGGAACAGGCCCAGCGCGTAGGCTTCATCGCCGGCCTGAGTGCCGATGCGTTTGGCCAGCGTCAGGCAGGTCATCGCCACGTCTTGGGCGGTGTCCCAGAAACGGTTGAGCGTGACGATGGTGTCGTCGTTCATCTCGCCCTTGATCGACTGCGCGTTGATCAGATTGATGATCGAACGGCTGCCCAGCAGATTCACCGCGCGCTGAATCGAAGTGATCTTGTTGCTCAAGCCGTAATACGGCGAGTTGACGATTTTCAGCAACGAACCGGACAGGCCGGGATCCTGGGCGATCAGCTTGGCGATCACCTCCAGATCCGGGTCGGGCATGTACTGCTCCATTTGCAGATCCACCATGATCTGCGGTTGCGCCGGCACGCTGATGCCTTGCAGCGATTGTTGAATCTGTTCGGTGGTCAGCTCTTGGGACATATGTACACACTCAGGGACAGGCGGCGATTCTAACCGCTGAGACCGCAGGGCGACACACCGACGGGCACATCGGAGGAACTTTCATTCAAGCTCAGGCTTCGGATTTGGTAAGGCGCGGCGAAAATTTTCTGGCCGCTGCGCCAACAAATTCCCACTGACTCAGGAGCTTATCGATGGCCACTTCCCTCAACGGCAAGCGCGTCGCTTTTTTGGTAACCGACGGTTTCGAACAGGTCGAACTGACCGGCCCCAAGCAAGCGCTGGAACAGGCTGGCGCGCAAGTCGACATCCTCTCGGCCGAGACCGGTACGGTCAAAGGCTGGAACCACGACAAACCGGCGGATGACTTCAAGGTCGATCAGACCTTCCAGGCTGCCAGCGTTGAACAGTACGACGCGGTGGTGTTGCCAGGCGGCGTGCAAAACTCCGACACCATTCGTATCGATCAGGACGCCCAGCATCTGGTCAAGACCGGCGCCTCGGCCGGCAAACCGATCGCGGTGATCTGCCATGGCAGCTGGCTGCTGATTTCGGCGGGGCTGGTGAATGGCAAAACCATGACCAGCTATAAAACCGTCAAGGATGATCTGGTCAACGCCGGCGCACATTGGGTGGATAAAGAAGTGGTCAAGGACGGCAACCTGATCAGCAGCCGCCAGCCGGATGATATTCCGGCGTTCAGCAAAGAGCTGATCGATACATTGTCTGCCTAGCGTTCAAGGCAGTCTTCGCGAGCAAGCCCGCTCCCACATGTGAATGCATTTCTCCTTTCACGCTGATCTATTGTGGCGAGGGGATTTATCCCCGTTCGGCTGCGCAGCAGTCGCAAAACCTGACAGCGCGGTGTATCAGACATACCGTGTCAGATGGATTTGGGACGGCTGCGCCGTCCAACGGGTTAAATCCCCTCGCCACAAGTAAATCCCATCGCCGCTGGAACGCACCACATGTCCATTTGCCGGCCAATCAGCCGGCCTGACGCGCTATACTCCCGCTCTTTTTTCCGGAGCGACGTCATGTCCCTGCCTAGCCTGCGCCTCAAAGCCAACGCCGACCGTCGCCTGCGCAACGGCCACTTGTGGGTCTACAGCAACGAAATCGATGTGGCCGCCACCCCGTTGCACGGCTTCAAGGCCGGCGATCAGGCGATCCTCGAAGCCGCCGGCGGCAAGACTTTGGGCATCGTTGCGATGAGCCCGAACAACCTGATCTGCGCCCGTCTGGTGTCCCGCGACATCAAGGTGCAACTGGACAAGTCGCTGCTGGTGCATCGCCTGAACGTGGCCCTGTCGCTGCGCGATCGCCTGTTCGACAAGCCGTTCTACCGCTTGGTCTACGGCGACTCCGACCTGTTGCCGGGTCTGGTGGTTGACCGTTTCGGCGACATCCTCGTAGTCCAGATCGCCTCGGCGACCATGGAAGCGCACAAAGATGACGTGATCGCAGCGCTGACCCAAGTGCTCAAGCCAAGCGGCATCCTCTTCAAGAACGACTCCGCCGCGCGTGACGCTGAAGGCCTCAATCGTTACGTCGAAACCGTGTTCGGCCTGGTGCCGGAGTGGGTGGCGCTGGAAGAGAACGGCGTGAAATTCGAAGCCCCGGTCATTCAGGGTCAGAAAACCGGCTGGTTCTACGACCACCGCATGAACCGCGCACGCATGGCGCCTTACGCCAAAGGCAAACGCGTTCTCGACCTTTATAGCTACATCGGTGGCTGGGGCGTGCAAGCTGCTGCCTTCGGCGCCAGCGAAGTGTTCTGCGTCGATGCCTCGGCCTTCGCCCTCGACGGCGTTGAGCGCAACGCCGCACTGAACGGCTTTGCCGACAAGATGACCTGCATCGAAGGCGACGTCTTCGAAGCGCTGAAAGAGCTGAAGGCCAGCGAAGAGCGTTTCGACGTGATCGTTGCCGATCCGCCGGCGTTCATCAAACGCAAGAAAGACATGAAGAACGGCGAAGGCGCCTACCGTCGTCTGAACGAGCAAGCCATGCGCCTGCTCAACAAGGACGGCATCCTGATCAGCGCTTCGTGCTCGATGCACCTGCCGGAAGACGATCTGCAGAACATTCTGCTGACCAGCGCCCGTCACCTGGATCGCAACATCCAGATGCTCGAGCGCGGCGGTCAGGGCCCGGATCACCCGGTGCACCCAGCCATCGCCGAAACCCGCTACATCAAAAGCATCACCTGCCGTCTGCTGCCAAACAGCTGATTGGTCAGTAAAAACGGGGGGCCCAAGGGCTCCTCGTTTGTTTTTGGGCGGTGCAAGGCCGTCTATTTCACCTTAAATTCAGCCGACTCCTACAATTAACTTCCTACAGTCTTGCAGGAATTTTCCGCATACCTGTTAATTACAGAAAAACAACTGACAAGTTTGTACAAGGGGCGAGATCGCTCCGACAAAATTACTGGATTTTTCCTACTTAATCTCCACTTGCCATTAATCGATTACAAACTATTATTGAGTTGTCACCACGAGGTGGCATTCAATCTTAATGAACAAGGAGTTCATACTATGAAAGCAATTACTCTGGAAACCAACAAAATCGCAAACCTCGCTTTTCTGGTTGCGCCTAAAGCCCGCTAAGTAAGTCAGGACGCTGGGGAGTGCCGGCACCCCAGCGTCCATCAGCCCTTTCCAGAGTGAAGCATTGAACATGCACATCAATCCGTACTTATTTATATTGCCGCGCCCGCCCGGACAAATCGTCTGGAACTATAAAGAACACACTCAACATGCACTTGATCTTGATTACGCTTCAAGACTGGCAAAACTTATCGACAACCCGAACGCATTCGACAGTCGCAACATAATAGACATACAACTATTAAGCGTGGGAATTTTAACCATTGCAAAAATAGACAGCCCGCCCTGGGGCTGGGATGAGTTATCCAAGATATTTCATATAGGCACGCAGAACATTCCCTGCGAAGAGACACCCAAGAACATTAATGAATGGTCCAGACAATATCTGGATCATTGCAATGACGTGCTGAGCAAACCACCGCCCGATAAAGAGCGCCCCACACTGGAAGGCGCGCGACGCATCGCGCTGCCGGCGCCTGCCGTGCTAAGCAACGACCGCTTGGGAAACGTCCTGCGCCAGCGCAAAACCAGTCGTTCCTTTACCGGTGAAGCGGTCACGCTGAATGACGTTTCCACCCTGCTCTATCTTTCCCTCGGTTATCTGCACGAACGCCAGCAGGATAGTGACAGCAGTATCGCCCTCGGGCTTGATGCCCGTCGCAGCAGTCCTTCCGGTGGCGGTTTGAATGCGTGCGAAGGTTTTGCGCTGGTGCAGAACGTCAGCGGCCTGAAACCCGGCATCTACGCCTATCACCCGGTAGAGCACGCCTTGAGCCTGATAAACCCGCTGCCCGACACGGCGCTGGGTCAACTGCTCGGCGGACAACACTTCATCAATAACCTGCCGCTGGGCCTGTTCATTACCGCGCGTTTCGACAAGCTCTGGTGGAAATATGAACACTCACGCGCCTATCGCATGGCGTTCGTGGAGGCTGGGCACTTGTCGCAATCCTTTCAGTTGGTTGCCACGGCCCTCGGTCTCGGCACTTGGCTGACCGGCGCGTTCTCTGATGATCAGGTTGAAGCCCTGCTGAAAATTACCGGCAGCGCGGAACAACCGTTGTTCTTCGTCGGTTGCGGCGCCAGCGACGGTCAAGCGATGTGTCAGGAAATGCAGGCGCTGTTGCTGGAGGTGCAAGCATGAACGCAATCACCTCCGACCAACTGGAAGCGTCAGTGTCATGGGCGCACAAGTTCACCCTCGATGACTGGAACAGCCGCGCTTCGGTGCGCACCTCTCAACACACCTATCAATTGCCGGATGACCTGCAAGAACAGCTGAAAACCCGCCACTGGTTTCCCCCGGCCTTTTTGCCGTACCTCTCACATCCGGCCATTCGCGCTGCTGGCAGCGAGGTCATACAACGGCTGACGGCCAATCATTTGGTGCATTTCCTCGACTACACCACGCTGCTCGAGCACCGCATCGTCAACCGCGCCGTGGAAACCATCGTCCACGGCGAGTTGCCTGCCTTCGTGCCCTCGCGCATGAAAAACGCGGCGCTGCAGCTGTACACCGACGAGGGCTATCACGCGCTGTTCTCCAATCAACTGGCCGAGCAGATCGCCAGCCAGTACGGCATTACCGAGCGCCCGGTGATGCCCATGCGCATTACCCAGCTGAACACCGCAATTACCCGAGTGCCCGAGACGGATCGCCCACTCGCGTGGTTTCTGCTCGGCTTCGTCTCGGAGACGATCATTGCCCGGGAGTTGCTCGAGGTTTGCCGTGACACGCTGGTCTCCAGCGTCAGCGACATGCTGCGCGATCACCTCGCCGACGAGGCCCGTCACAGCCGCTATTTTTCAGAAGTGTTCCATTACCTGTGGCTGACCCTGAACAGCCGTCAGCGCACCTTCAGCGCCAGAATGCTCCTGGAATTCCTGCGAATCTTTTTCGAAGTCGATGAACGCTGGCTGAAACAGAGCCTGCGCAGTGTCGGGATTGCCGACGACGTCATTCGCAAAATCCTCGACGGATTGATCAGCCCCAGAGCCAGTCGTCAGCGCACCAGGGCCGGGGCGAAGGCAACGCTGGAGGCGATGACAAAAGCAGGATTTTTTGCCCTCACCAATAACCGCAAACTGTTCGCCAAGGCAGGCCTGGTCGATGAATAGAGGAAAAGCCGCAGTGACCGCCGGGCAACGCCGCGGTGCGGTCAGTCTGTTGATGGCGATGGTGCTGCTGGGAGTGTTTCCGCTGGATGTACTGCTGCCATCGTTTCCGGCGTTGGCCGAGCACTTCCGCACCACTCCGGCCAACATTGCTCTGTCGATCAGCCTGTTTGCGGTGGGTATGGCGGTTGCTCAATTGCTGATCGGGCCGCTGTCGGATGCCATCGGGCGCAAGGGTTTGCTGCTCGTCGGCATGTCCATTTCGATAGTCGGTGCCATCGGTTGCGTAAACAGCAGCGATTACACGCTGTTCTTGATGTTCAGGGTGATGCAGGCCTTGGGCTGCGGCTGCTTCGTGTTGTCCCAGCCCTTGGTTCAAGATCTCTTCGAAGGCGAGCAACGGGATCGTCTGCGAATACTGATGGTGACTGCATCGGGGATTTTCATCTCGATATCACCGCTGGCCGGCACCTTTCTACAGGCCACGCTAGGCTGGCGGGGCAGCTTCTGGGTGTTTATCGGGTTGGCCGCCGTAGTGCTGATCAAGGCGTGGCTGTTTCTGGACAACGGCCGGCCGACTCACAGCGGCGCTCGCCCCGGCTTCATTCGCTCTTATCGGCGAGTGCTGGGCGACTTCGAATTCGTCAGCTACTGGCTGATATCCGCCTTCGCCTTCGCCTGCCACTTTTCATTCATCGTGATTTCACCGCTGATCTTCATTGATCAACTGCAAATGGCACCCTACGACTTTTCACTGATTCTGCTGATCTACGGCGCGGCCTACATTGTCGGTGGTCTCGTCGCCACGATCCTCAGCCGAAGGATCAAGCCCGGCGAGCAAGTGCTCGTCGGGCTTGGCCTGATTCTGCTGTCGGGTCTGGCGATGCTGTACCTGTCGTCGAACTTCGCGTTGACGCCGGCGACCGTGCTGATTCCGATGCTGATCTGCACCGCCGGCACCACCATCGCGCGCCCGGCCGCCACGTCGAAAGCCATGGGCCTGTTCCCCGAACTTGCCGGCACCTCGGCGGCGGCCGGCAGTACCCTCACTTTTATCTGCGGCGGCCTTATCAGCGCATTGATCAGCCTGAGCCCGGCCAACCTGCAAGCCACACTGGGTTACAGCTTTGTCCTGCTCAGTGGCGTGGCGCTGGCGTTGAACAGTCGGATCAGCCGTCGCGCCAGAATCCATGAAAGCCATGCCATGACGCAGCCGGGCGGTGATTAAAGCTGCCGGTCGTCATGCAACACGCGCCGTCGGCACTGGAACAACACTTTGCGCCATTCCCTCCAGACGCCAGCGGTGTAGAATCGGCAGATTCATCGCCATTCATCCCCGGCGGGTTTATGAGCTCAGGCTGAGACTAGCGGCGATCCCGCAACGTCATCGGCAACTTCCGGACACACGGCCATTTCTGAGTGTTCCAGAGGTCAATAGAAGCTCACTCCCATTTAGTACCTGATTAGCCGCCCGGAGTGCTCCATGCCAGATTATCGCTCGAAAACATCCACCCACGGCCGCAACATGGCCGGCGCCCGTGCACTGTGGCGCGCCACGGGGATGAAAGATGACGACTTCAAAAAGCCGATCATCGCCATTGCCAACTCGTTCACCCAGTTCGTACCGGGCCACGTGCACCTGAAGGATCTGGGCCAACTGGTCGCCCGCGAAATCGAACGCGCTGGCGGTGTAGCGAAAGAATTCAACACCATCGCCGTGGATGACGGCATCGCCATGGGTCACGACGGCATGCTGTACTCGCTGCCGAGCCGCGAGATCATCGCCGACTCCGTCGAATACATGGTCAACGCCCACTGCGCCGACGCCATCGTGTGCATTTCCAACTGCGACAAGATCACCCCGGGCATGTTGATGGCTGCCTTGCGCCTGAACATTCCGGTGATCTTCGTTTCCGGCGGCCCGATGGAAGCCGGCAAGACCAAACTCGCCTCCCACGGCCTCGACCTTGTCGATGCCATGGTGATCGCCGCCGACGAAAGCGCTTCTGACGAGAAAGTCGCTGAGTACGAGCGCAGCGCCTGCCCGACGTGCGGTTCGTGCTCCGGCATGTTCACCGCCAACTCGATGAACTGCCTGACCGAAGCACTGGGTCTGGCATTGCCGGGCAACGGTTCGACTCTC
This sequence comes from Pseudomonas sp. NPDC088885, assembly GCF_044750025.1. NCBI lineage: Bacteria > Pseudomonadati > Pseudomonadota > Gammaproteobacteria > Pseudomonadales > Pseudomonadaceae > Pseudomonas > Pseudomonas sp. NPDC088885. Next base: position 64,365 of record NZ_JBIVJB010000025.1, read on the forward strand.
GCCACCCACAGCGACCGCGAACAGTTGTTCCTGCAGGCTGGCCGCACCATCGTCGAGCTGTGCAAGCGTTACTACGGCGAGAACGACGAATCGGTACTGCCGCGCAACATCGCCAACTTCAAGGCGTTCGAGAACGCGATGACGCTCGACATCGCCATGGGCGGTTCGACCAACACCATCCTGCACTTGCTCGCTGCCGCCCAGGAAGCCGAGATCGATTTCGACTTGCGCGACATCGACCGTCTTTCGCGCAGCGTTCCGCAGCTGTGCAAAGTGGCGCCGAACATCCAGAAGTACCACATGGAAGACGTGCACCGCGCTGGCGGTATCTTCAGCATCCTCGGTTCGCTGGCCCGTGGCGGTCTGCTGCACACCGACCTGCCGACCGTGCACAGCCGCAGCATGGAAGAAGGCATCGCCAAGTGGGACATCACCCAGACTGACGATGAAGCCGTGCACCACTTCTTCAAGGCCGGCCCTGCCGGTATTCCGACGCAGACGGCGTTCAGCCAGTCGACCCGTTGGGAAACCCTCGATGACGACCGTGAAAACGGCTGCATCCGCAGCGTCGAACACGCCTATTCGCAAGAAGGTGGATTGGCCGTGCTGTACGGCAACATTGCTCTCGATGGCTGCGTGGTGAAAACCGCCGGTGTCGACGAGTCGATCCACGTCTTCGAAGGCAACGCGAAGATCTTCGAAAGCCAGGACAGCGCCGTACGCGGCATCCTCGCTGACGAAGTGAAGGCTGGCGACATCGTCATCATTCGCTACGAAGGCCCGAAAGGCGGCCCGGGCATGCAGGAAATGCTCTACCCGACTTCGTACCTGAAATCCAAAGGTCTGGGCAAAGCGTGCGCCTTGCTCACCGACGGTCGTTTCTCCGGCGGGACGTCCGGCCTGTCCATCGGTCACGCTTCGCCAGAAGCAGCGGCCGGCGGCGCGATCGGTCTGGTGCAGGACGGCGACAAAGTGCTGATCGACATCCCGAACCGCTCGATCAACCTGTTGGTCAGCGACGAAGAACTGGCGGCACGCCGCGCTGAACAGGACAAAAAAGGCTGGAAACCGGTCGAGATTCGTCCACGCAAAGTGACCACCGCCCTCAAGGCCTACGCCCTGCTGGCGACCAGCGCCGACAAAGGTGCGGTGCGTAACAAAGCGATGCTTGACGGGCTGTAAGCCTTAAACGTCGAAAAGAAAATGCCCCGCCTGAGTGCGGGGCTGATCGTTCCCACGCTCTGCGTGGGAATGTCTCAAGGGACGCTCCGCGTCCAGTGACGCGGAGCGTCACGGGCTGCATTCCCACGCAGAGCGTGGGAACGATCAACCCGATCCCTTCTGGGGGTTACTGAATTTCTTCAGGCTTGACGATCACCCAGTTCTTGTCCGCCGTCACCGGCAACCCTTCCTTCGCCTGCGCCGCCGCGTGCTTGGCCATCATGCCGTTCAACTGCGTCATGTACTTGTCCTTGCGGTTGATCCACAGGTGAATCCCGCCCTTGGCCACATCAACATCGTGGAACAGCATGTAACCATCGCTCGTCGGCGTATCGCCACCGACCAATACCGGTTTTTTCCACTCGTCGATGTAAGTGAGGATCGCCGCATGTTTGCCGGCCATCCACGTCGCCGGGGTCCACAGATACGGCGTCAGCTCCAGGCCAAGGTTGGCCTTCTCGTCATACTTGCCGGCGGTGATCTGCTTGCGCGCGGTGGTCAGTTCGTTGGTTTCACGGTTCTTCAGCAGCGTGGTCACACCGATAACGTTTTGCGGTTTAACGTTGTAGCCGTACTTCGGATCCGCCGCGACCATGCGCACCAGTTCTTCAGAGGCGGCAGTCATCACATAAACCTCGATGCCGTTCTCCATCAGCTTGTTGTACAGCTCTTGCTGGCCGGTGAAGATCTTCGGCGGATTGACGTCGAGCTTCTTGACCACATCGCCTTCGTAATAAGTCGCCGGCACCGGTTTGCCGGAAGCCATCAGCTCATCGACGTAGCCTTTGAGTTCCTTGAGCGTAAAACCGGAGAACACCTGCGCCACCCACGGGTAGCAGACCATGTCGTCGACTTCACAGAGGCGGTAGTAGTAACTGAACAGGCTTTCCTTGTGGTCGGCGGTGTCCTTGAACGGCATCAATTTCAGGGAGGGGTCGAGTTTGTCGCGGGTGATCAGGCCCTTGTTTTCCATGAACGGCAGCAAGGATTCTTCGAGGTCGTAGCGGTAACTGGTGTTGTCCATGTCGAACACCGCGTAGTTACCTTTGTTGGCGTTGGCCGCGATCATCGCGTCCAGCGCTTTGGCCTGATCCGCCGGCCAGTGTTTCAGGTCGGTGGCGAAAGCCTGAGAAGCCAGGCCCATGCCCACAGCCAGTGCGACAGCCAGAAATTTCGGTGCGAATTTCATCGACGCTTTCTCCCTGATGTAAAAGCATCGACGCTAACAAATGTGTGTGACAGTCCTCGTCTGTCAGCGACCGCCCTCGCCGCTATTTGCGCCAGATGCATTGCCGAGAGCGACACGCGCTTATTCCAAAAACGACGGACACCCTAAGATTTCGGTATTAAATCATTGCAAATCAAGCTGTTAGGCTTGCCGGTTCGCAGCAGCCCCGGAAGGCTGTTGGCAAAGTCTTTCTGGAGTTCTCATGAACCTACCGTTGATTCTCAACCTGCTGGTGTTCCTCGCCCTGCTGTTCGGTCTGGCGCAAACCCGCCACACCACGTGGAGCCTGGCGAAAAAAGTCCTGCTCGCACTCGCGCTGGGCGTGGCCTTCGGCGTGGCGCTGCACACCGTTTACGGTGCCGGCAACCCGATTCTGAAAACCTCGATCGGCTGGTTCGATCTGGTCGGCAACGGCTACGTGCAGTTGCTGCAAATGATCGTTATCCCGCTGGTGTTCGCCTCGATCCTCAGCGCCGTGGCGCGTCTGCACAATGCGTCGTCGCTGGGCAAGATCAGCTTCCTGACCATCGGCACGTTGCTGTTCACCACCGCGATTGCGGCGCTGATTGGCATCGGCCTGACCAACCTGTTCGGCCTCACCGCCGAGGGTCTGGTCGCCGGCACCCAGGAAATGGCCCGTCTGCAAACCATTCAGACCGACTACGCCGGCAAGGTCGCCGACCTGAATGTGCCGCAACTGCTGCTGTCGTTCATCCCGCAAAACCCGTTCGCCGACCTGGCGCGGGCCAAACCGACGTCGATCATCAGCGTGGTGATTTTCGCGGCATTCCTCGGGGTTGCCGCGCTGCAACTGCTCAAGGATGACGTCGAGAAAGGTCAGAAAG
>NZ_JBIVJB010000026.1:0-22341 GCF_044750025.1 Pseudomonas sp. NPDC088885
ACCCGGGCCGACCGCGTCGGCAAAGGCCGCACGCAAGTCTTCGGGAAGGGCCCGGGGTTTCAAACTGTTAGTGCGCACACAGGCCACCAAAAACTGCCCTTCACAGAGCAGCACATTATCCGTAGCCCGCCTGACCTGCTGTTTAAAGCGCAGGCTGGCACGGTTCAATTCGATTACTTCAGCGCTTACCAGCAGTTCGTCATCCAGTCGCGCCGGCGCGTGGTAACGCGCTTCGCTGGAATGCACGACAAACAACAGATCCTCCCCTGCCAACTGCGATTGGGCAAAGCCCAGTTCACGCAGCCGCTCGGTTCGAGCCCGTTCCATAAACTTGAGGTAATTAACGTAATACACGATGCCGCCCGCATCGGTGTCCTCGTAATAAACGCGACAACGATGTGCGAACGGCCCAAGCCCGTTTTGCGCGCGCATACTCTAGTGCTTACTCCTCAGGTTGCCAATCCGGCCAGGCAACTGTTTTTCATGGTTTCAAAGCTTTAACGCAAAAGTACCGTCGTCTGACAGTACAAACCCTGAATAAATCGACAACAAATGTGTATTAATCGTCCACGGCATCGAGAAACTCGTCTGCCACGGGCATTTCGCCCATTCGTGACGGGATGTTTAAACCGAAATGCAGGTACGCATGCCGAGTCACCACCCTGCCCCGTGGCGTGCGCATGATGTAGCCCTGTTGAATCAGGTACGGCTCCAGCACGTCTTCAATGGTGTGGCGCTCTTCGCTGATCGCCGCCGCCAGACTGTCGATACCGACCGGCCCGCCGTCGAATTTCTCGATCATGGTCAACAGTAGACGTCGATCCTGATGATCGAAGCCATGTTCATCAACGTCCAACAGGTTCAACGCCAAATCGGCGACCGACTTGGTGATGTGCCCTTTGGCGCGGACTTCAGCAAAATCACGCACGCGCCGCAACAAACGGTTGGCGATACGCGGCGTACCACGGGCACGGCGAGCGATTTCAAAGGCGCCTTCCGGATCCAGTGGCAAACCGAGAATAGCCGCCGAACGACTGACAATCGTCGAGAGATCGGCGGTGCTGTAGAACTCAAGACGCTGGACGATACCGAAGCGGTCACGCAGCGGATTGGTCAGCATGCCGGCACGCGTCGTGGCGCCCACCAAAGTAAACGGTGGCAGATCAAGTTTGATCGAACGCGCCGCCGGCCCTTCGCCGATCATGATGTCGAGCTGGAAATCTTCCATCGCCGGGTACAGCACTTCTTCAACGATCGGCGACAGGCGATGGATTTCATCGATGAACAACACGTCGTGCGGTTCAAGGTTGGTCAGCAATGCCGCGAGATCACCCGGACGTTCAAGCACCGGGCCCGAGGTACTCTTGATCGACACGCCCATTTCCTGGGCAATGATGTTGGCCAGCGTGGTTTTACCCAAGCCCGGCGGGCCGAAGATCAGCGTGTGGTCGAGGGATTCACTGCGGCCCCGCGCGGCCTGGATGAACAATTCCATCTGCTCGCGCACGGTCGGCTGGCCAATATAGTCGGCCAGACTGACCGGGCGAATGGCCCGATCCTGGACTTCTTCGCGCTCACGCGGGCTGTGCGCGGCGGCGATCAGACGATCAGCTTCAATCACTTAAATCATTCCCTTCAGGGCGCGGCGGATCATGTCTTCACTGCTCAAATTCTTGTCCTTGATCGCGGAAATCGCCTTGCTCGCTTCCTGCGGTTTGTAACCGAGGGAAATCAACGCACTGACGGCATCGTTCTCGGCGGTATTGACCGGCGCCGGGCCATCCGGCTGATTCGGCACCAGCGCAAACATCGCCGGCGAAGTTTCCCACGCCTTGAAGCGATCTTTCAGCTCGACCAGCAAACGCTCGGCCGTTTTCTTACCAACGCCCGGCACCTTGGTCAGCGCCGAGGTGTCCTGGGATTGCACGCAGCGGATCAACTCGTCGACTTCCAGACTCGACATCAACGCCAGGGCCAGCTTTGGCCCGACACCATTGAGACGGATCAACTCGCGAAAAAAGTCTCGCTCACGTTTACCGGAAAAACCATAGAGCAGTTGCGCGTCTTCGCGTACGACCAAATGGGTGTGCAGGGTCAGTGGTTCACCGACCGACGGCAGACGATAAAGCGTGGTCATCGGTACTTCCAGCTCATACCCGAGGCCGTTTACATCCAGAATCAGGTGCGGCGGCTGTTTCTCAGCCAGGGTGCCGCGCAAGCGTCCAATCACGTTTCAGATCCTTGAGCGTTGGCCAACCGTGGGCTGGCGACTGTCGAAACGCGGATTTCGGGCCGACGACACAGGCGCAAGCATCCGCTTTCGGGAAATTTGATGCTGATGCTATCAGAGACGCAGGCGCCCGCCACGACTGCGTGCAGTGCCCAAGCCGTGCGGCAGCAGACTGGAGCGGGTGTGCGCGTGGCAAATGGCAATGGCCAGCGCGTCGGATGCATCGATTTGCGGTTTGGCGGTCAGTTTGAGCATGTGCATGACCATCATCTGCACTTGTTCTTTATTGGCCGCGCCGGTGCCCACCACGGCCTGCTTGACCTGAGTCGCCGTGTACTCGGCGATCTCCAGGCTCTCTTCGGCGCCAGCGACAATCGCCGCGCCACGGGCCTGACCGAGTTTCAGTGCAGAGTCGGCGTTCTTCGCCATGAAGACTTTTTCGATGCCCATGGTGACCGGGCCGTAGGTCTGAATGATTTCACGCACACCGCGATAAACGATTTGCAGCCGTTCGTGCAGCTCGCCCGCACCGGTGCGGATGCAGCCGGAAGCCACATAGATACAGCCGCCACGCCCGGTATCACGAACAATCCCATAACCGGTGATGCGCGAACCGGGGTCGATACCAAGAATTAAAGTCATAACGCCTGCAGATTCGGTAAAAGCACGATTTTCAAATCAACCCATAACGAATGTGGGAGCGAGCCTGCTCGCGAAAGCGGTTTCATCATTGGCAACAATGTTGCCTGAAAATCCGCCTTCGCGAGCAGGCTCGCTCCCACATTGAAGACTAGTCGCTCTTATCCGAGCTGAGCAGCCACGTCTTCCGGAATGTCCGCGTTGGAGTAGACGTTCTGCACGTCGTCCAGGTCCTCAAGCATGTCGATCAGCTTGAGCACCTTCTCCGCGCCTTCCAGATCCAGCTCGGCGCTGGTGGTCGGCTGCATGACGATTTCTGCGTCATCACCCTTGAACCCGGCCGCTTCCAGCGCGTTACGCACCGCGTAGAAACTGGTAAACGAGGTGAACACGTCGATCGAACCGTCTTCGTGTGCAACCACGTCATCAGCATCGGCTTCCAGCGCCGCTTCGGTCAGTGCGTCTTCATCGACGCCCGGCGCAAAGCTGATCTGGCCTTTGCGCTCGAACAGATACGCCACCGAACCGTCGGTGCCAAGGTTGCCGCCGCACTTGCTGAACGCATGGCGCACGGCTGCGGCGGTACGGTTGCGGTTGTCGGTCATGCACTCGACCAACACCGCTACGCCGCCCGGGCCGTAGCCTTCGTAGGTCAGCTCTTCAACGTTGTCCGCTTCGGTTGCACCGGCGCCACGTGCAACGGCACGGTCGATGATGTCGCGGCTCATGTTTGCGCTCAGCGCTTTATCCAGCGCCAGACGCAGACGCGGGTTGGAGCCCGGATCACCGCCGCCCTGACGGGCCGCAACGGTCAGTTCGCGGATCCACTTGGTGAAGATCTTGCCCCTTTTGGCATCCTGACGTTCTTTGCGGTGCTTGATGTTCGCCCACTTGGAATGACCAGCCATAACTCGCTCCGAATTCTCTTTGAAACGTTGCCCGCCCTGCTCATGCAGCGGCCAGCACACAAAAAATCTCGACCTGCTTTCTATAGATAGAAAAAAGGCGCATCCGAAGATGCGCCTTCAGGCCCGTGTTACTCAGCCTTTGGCGTTTCGCGCAAACGAATGTGCAGCTCGCGCAGTGCCTTGGCATCCACGACACCCGGCGCTTGCGTCATCACGTCAGCAGCACTCTGGGTTTTCGGGAAGGCGATCACTTCACGGATCGACTGGGCGCCGGTCATCAGCATCACCAGACGGTCAAGACCGAAGGCCAGACCACCGTGCGGCGGCGCACCGTATTTCAGGGCGTCGAGCAGGAAGCCGAATTTCTCTTCCTGTTCCGCTTCGTTGATACCCAACAGGCGGAATACCGCTTGCTGCATTTCCTTGCGGTGGATACGGATCGAACCGCCACCCAGTTCAGTACCGTTCAGCACCATGTCGTACGCGCGGGACAGCGCGCCGGCCGGGTTGGCTTCCAGTTCTTCCGGGGAGCACTTCGGCGCGGTGAACGGGTGGTGCAGCGCGGAGAAGCTGCCGTCGTCGTTTTCTTCGAACATCGGGAAGTCGACAACCCACATCGGTGCCCACTTGCAGGTCAGCAGGTTGAGGTCGTGACCGAGCTTGATACGCAGTGCGCCCAAGGCTTCGCTGACGATCTTGGCCTTGTCGGCACCGAAGAACACGATGTCGCCGTCAACGGCGCCAACGCGATCGAGGATGGCGTTGAGGTTTTCCAGCGGGATGTTTTTCACGATCGGCGATTGCAGACCTTCAACACCGGCAGCGCGCTCGTTGACCTTGATGTACGCCAGGCCCTTGGCACCGTAGATGCCGACGAACTTGGTGTAATCGTCGATCTGCTTGCGTGGCATGCTTGCGCCGCCTGGTACGCGCAGCGCAGCGATACGGCATTTCGGATCGTTGGCCGGGCCGCTGAATACTTTGAAATCAACTTCTTTCAGTTGATCGGCAACGTCGACCAGTTCCAGCGGAATACGCAGGTCTGGCTTGTCGGAACCGTAGCGGCGCATGGCTTCTTCGAAGGTCATGTGCGGGAATTCGCCGAATTCCAGATCCAGCACTTCCTTGAACAGGTTGCGGATCATTTGCTCGGTCAGGCCCATGATCTCTTTTTCATCGAGGAAGCTGGTTTCGATGTCGATCTGGGTGAATTCTGGCTGGCGATCAGCGCGCAGGTCTTCGTCGCGGAAGCACTTTGCGATCTGGTAGTAACGGTCGAAACCGGCAACCATCAGCAGTTGTTTGAACAGCTGCGGCGATTGCGGCAGGGCGAAGAACGAACCGGCGTGAGTACGGCTCGGCACCAGATAGTCACGCGCACCTTCAGGGGTGGCACGGGTCAGGATCGGCGTTTCAACGTCGAGGAAGCCGTTTTCGTCGAGGAAGCGACGGATGCTGGTGGTCATGCGCGAACGCAGACGCAGCTTCTCGGCCATTTCCGGACGACGCAGGTCGAGGAAGCGATAGCGCAGACGGGTTTCTTCGCCGACGTCGGAGAACTCGTTCAGCGGGAACGGCGGCGTTTCCGACTCGTTCAGCACTTCCAGCTCATAACCCAGCACTTCGATCATGCCCGACGCCATGTTGGCGTTGGTGGCACCGGCCGGACGCAGACGCACCTTACCGGTGATCTTTACGACGTATTCGCTGCGCACGCGGTCGGCGGCGGCGAAACTCTCGGCGCGATCCGGATCGAATACCACTTGGGCCAGACCATCACGATCACGGATATCGAGGAAAATCACCCCGCCGTGGTCGCGACGACGGTGAACCCATCCGCAAAGGGTAATTTCCTGACCTTCCAGGCTTTCGTTCAGTTGGCCGCAATAATGGCTGCGCATCATGGTAGTGGTTTCGCTTCTCGTAATTCGAAATTCGGTGGAGATCCCGCCGCACTCAAACTGTGTGCGCCATCGGGACACTCACGCGTGTCGTTCGACCTGGGCCTGAACCCTAGTCAGATTTGTCGCCACCGGCCAGGTTCTTCTTGGCGCCGGTCTTGAAATCGGTTTCGTACCAGCCGCTGCCGCTGAGGCGAAAGCCTGGCATGGACATTTGTTTCTTGAGCTCTGGCGCCTGGCAGGCAGGGCAGTCGACCAGCGGTGCAGCGCTGATCTTTTGAATGGCTTCCAACTGATGACCACAGGAAGCACATTGGTAATCGTACATCGGCATGGAGGTGTCTCGGCGATCAGATTGCTACCGCGCGCAGGGCTTTGCGGCGAAAGAGCGGGATTATATCCATTAAATGCGGCCTGTGCAGCCGTAAGACTGCACGGGCCGCGACCTCGCTTGCAACCGTCACCGTTCAGACCGCGATGGCCGGCGCCACCTCCCGACCACTGTTCATCACACAGACCACCCGCACCAGCGCACTGAAATTTTTCACTCCGCCGTGACGCAACTGCACCTCGCGGTCGACATGGGACAACAGCGAACTGATCGAACAGCAATTATTGGCCGCCATATTGGCGAGGATGTTCCAGTACACCTGCTCCAGTCGCAGGCAGGTGGCGTAACCATTCAAACGCACGGATCGCGACAGCGGCCGGATCAATGCCATGTCGAACTCATTGACGAACGGATCGACGATCAGTTCATGGGGCGGCACGACAACCCTGTCGTTGCGCCTGTCTGCATCTTCCATATCGTTGACACTCCTTTGCCATCTCTGCGGATTTTCAAAGCCACTTCCTGTGACCTCCATAAAAACGCAGACGCAAAGTTATAGCCAGACGACTTGTTGACCCGCCACGTAGGATAAGCCAACGCAACAAGTAAGAGTCTGGACAGCGCGCCTGCAACCCAGCGATTACAGGCGCGCTTCGATCAGCCTTCGAGCAACGCGCGGAGCATCCACGCGGTTTTTTCGTGCACCTGCATGCGCTGAGTCAGCAGGTCGGCGGTCGGCTCATCGCTGACTTTATCGAGCAACGGGAAGATGCCGCGTGCGGTACGGGTCACGGCTTCCTGGCCAGCGACGAGTTGCTTGATCATGTCTTCGGCGCTCGGCACGCCCTCTTCTTCCTTAATAGAAGAAAGACGCGCGTACGTCGCGTAGGCGCCCGGAGCCGGAAAGCCCAACGCGCGAATGCGCTCGGCGATCGAATCCACGGCCAGCGCCAGTTCGTTGTATTGCTCTTCGAACATCAGGTGCAGCGTACGGAACATCGGGCCGGTGACGTTCCAGTGGAAGTTGTGGGTCTTGAGATACAGCACGTAGGTGTCGGACAGCAGTCGCGACAGTCCTTCAACGATGGATTTGCGGTCTTCTTCACTGATACCGATATCGATTGCCATGTTTACCCCCTAACGGCGATTGAATTCATCCAACAGGTGCAGACCCACTCTAGCAAGGCTGACCACACCTCGCAGCCTTGATTGGCCACAGACGCTGCGACAAATCGACCGACGCGGTGCCGCTGGCCGGGCTGATTTGAGTAGCCGCAGGCTTTGCTGTTAAATAGGCAGTGTGTCGCCATGCCCCATTTTTCGGGGTGTTGCGCATAGGCTGATGCCGTGTACGTGTCCAACGCCTCTTATTTTTGTTCCGAAGCGAACCGTGCGCCTTCAGCTCTTCCTTGTGAGCCGTCATAAACGTGAGCCAATTAAAATGTTGAAAATCGTCCACCTGCTAATGGGCGCAGCGGCTTTGCTGCTGTCGTTCATACCTAGCTTGAAATCCGAAGCCGTTCCCTACCTGCAACAACCCGATGCACTTTACCTGGCCTTTTTCGGCCTGCTGAACCTGATCATTGCCCCGGTGATTCCTTACTGGAACAAAGGCCCGCGTCAGCATCTGCAAAACCTCGTCAGCGCGCTTCTGGTACTGACTGTTGTCCTGCAAACCCTGACCCTGATCGCGCCGATGCCTGTCATCGCCGGCCAGCCAGCCGTGCTGTTCACCCTGGTGATCGCTCTGGTTGCCGTGGTTCTGCACCTGGCCGTCAGCTTCTATCGTTCTTCACCCGCTGCCGCGCCAACCAGCTATGACATGACCAATCGTGATACCGGTACCGTCAAGTGGTTTAACACTTCCAAAGGCTTCGGCTTTATCTCCCGGGATTCCGGCGATGATATTTTCGTGCACTTCCGTGCAATCCGTGGCGAAGGCCACCGCGTTCTGGTCGAAGGCCAGCGCGTCGAGTTCTCGGTGATGAACCGGGACAAAGGCCTGCAAGCCGAGGACGTGATCGCTGCTCTGCCGCGTCGCTGATCCAAGGCAATAAAAAACCGCGAGCAGCCTGGCTGTTCGCGGTTTTTTTATGTCTTCAGAAAAGCCTTAATAGTGCGGCGGTGGCGCCTCTTCTTCAAAAGACTCGAACTGCCCGACCATTTCTTCCTGACGCTTGAGCAGCGCCGCCATCTGCAGTTGCAGACGATCGACTACGCGCTGCTGCGCGACCAGCACGTCGTTCAACGCCTGAATGGTGTCGTCCTGAAACGCCAGACGGCTTTCCAGATCGGTAACGCGTTGTTCCAGGCTCATGCTTCAGCCCTCCAGAAACGTGAAGTCTTCGGTCAACACCAGACGCAAGCGCTCGCGAATCGCGGCAACCTGCTCGGCACTGTATGGCTTGGCCGGGTGCTTGCCCCAGACCGGCGCTGGCCAAGCGGCGTCATCGCGTTTGCGCACAATCACATGCATGTGCAACTGGCTGACAACATTACCCAGTGTTGCCACGTTCATTTTGTCCGCATCCAGCAAGTCCTTGAGCAACTCGGCCAGTGCGGTAGTTTCCAGCCACAACTGCTGCTGATCGGCGACATCCAATTGAAACAACTCGCTGATATCGTCGCGACGAGGCACCAGGATGAACCATGGATAGTTGCTGTCGTTGGACAGCAACAGGCGGCAGAGCGGGAAGTCACCGATGGTCAGCGTGTCCTGTTGAAGTCGTGAATCTAAAGCAAACACTGTGCGCACTCCCGGCTGATCGACATATTCAGCTTAGCGGCCATCCCGATGGGCAGCGCACCAAGCGACAGACCGGAAGCATACCGCGAATGCGCCAGTCTTCACGACAGCTGTGCCCTGCGGCGCTTTCGCCGAACGCCCCGACATGTGACATTTATTGGCGCCCTGCACCAGCACGGAACCGAGAGGGATAACGAATACGCGTAAATGACTGAAAACCATTGAGGCGTTCGAGATTACCCACATGCCGGACTGTGTGATTACAGGACAGGGTGTAATTTTTTTTGCACCAAAACCGCACAGTGCGTCTACGCTCAGGCGTCGAAGCATCCGCCGAATACTCACTGGCGGGGTGAACCGGTAACGTTTTTGGCTGTCGCACGCGGCCGATGCCTTGGCAACACGATAGCCGGAATGGCGTCAAGCCCTTGTAGAAAGGGGCTTGGCGCCCCGTATTTATAAGGTTTTTACGGGTAACAGGCGGTGTTCAGAAAAATAACCGCACCGACATTGCGGTTTGTGCACGCTTGTTGCATTCGTACACATATGGACTATAAGCGCACCACACGATGTGGATGCCTTAAGCCCAACAAAAACAGTGGCAGGGTTGCCCGATGGAGATTCAAGTGTTTTGCCAGGGACTCTTTTTTAGCGATGCAAAAGGCTAGAAAAACAGCGAGAAAGTTGTAGACCCGATTGCATCGGTACTGTGAATTTGCGACCTCTACAAAGCCATCTGCGACAGCGTCGTAAAGAAGGTGAAACGTTAGATTCGCAAGTATCGCCAACATTGTCGGCGTGATATAAGTTTGCGCCGACACAAAAAGAAAGAGCCGCCCAGATAATAAAACAGGTGGGACGGCAGTACTCTTCTAAAAACCAAAGGAGCAAATCACGATGCGCGTGATGAAGTGGAGCATGATCGCACTGGCTGTTGCAGCAGGCACCTCGCAGTTCGCAGTGGCGTCTTCTCAGGATGATTCCAAAGGTTTCTTCGGCGACCAGAGTCTGAAACTGAAGACTCGTATGGAATACATGAACCGTGACTTTAAAAACGGTGCAGGCAACGGCTCTTCCGGTACTGCTGGCTATCGCCAGGACACCGGTGTCAGCCAACTGCTGACTTACGAGTCGGGCTTCACTCAAGGCACCATCGGCTTCGGTCTCGACGCCATGGCAATGGGTTCGGTCAAACTGGACGGCGGCTCGGGCCACCGCGGTAACGGCCTGTTCGCCAGCGACAGCGACGGCAACCCGGAAAAATCCCAGGGCAAAATCGGCGGCGCAGTTAAATTCCGTCTCTCCGACACCACCCTGAAATACGGCCAGCAATTTGTTGCCAGCCCAGTGTTCGCTACCGATGACAGCCGTCTGCTGCCAGAAGTCGCGACCGGTACCCTGATCACTTCCAAAGAGATCAAAGGTCTGGAACTGAGCGCAGGTCGCTTCACTTCCCTGAGCAAGCAAACCGGTATGGGCCGTGACAGCATCGGCGGTCTGCCTGATGAAAACGGTAACGGCGGCAAAGGCCTGACCAACATCAATATCTTTGGTGCCAGCTACGCCTTCACCGACAACTTCACCGGTGCACTGGCTGCTTCCGACGCCGATGACTACTTCAAGAAGTACTACATCAACCTGAACTACACCTTGCCGATCGACGACACGCAGTCGTTGAACTTCGACCTGAACGGTTACAAAACCAAGGGCGACAGCCGTGGTGACCTGGTCGACGCCATCGGTGACGGCACTCTGGGTGTGGACAACAACCTGTGGTCCCTGGCCGCTGCTTACAGCCTGGGCGCGCACAAGTTCACTGTTGCCTACCAGCAGTCGAGCGGCGACAACGCTTACTACTATGGCGTTGACGGTAACAGCACAATCTTCGTAGCCAACTCCATCCAGATCTCCGACTTCGTGGGTCGCGAAGAGAAATCCTGGCAGGCTCGCTACGACATCAACATGAAAGACTACGGCGTTCCTGGCCTGAGCTTCATGACCCGTTACGTGATGGGTGACAACATCGAGACCAACGGTCTGGGTGAAGGTAAAGAGAACGAGTGGAACGCCGAGTCCAAGTACGTTCTGCAAGAAGGTCCAGCCAAAGACCTGTCGTTCCGTCTGCGTTATGCCATGTACCGTTCGAACGGTGCTTACAGCGGCTACTCGTCTGACAACAACGACGTGCGTCTGATCGTTGAGTACCCACTGAACATCCTCTAATAGGGATGCACAGCTGAAGTACTGTAGGGCTCTGCTCTAAACAAGAACCGCTCACCTGATTCAGGTGGGCGGTTTTTTTATGCCTGGCTTAACTGCATTCGAATGACAAAGATTAGTCAGCTATCTATTAGCTGGCGAACTTTAATGACGGCCATAAAAAACCCAAGAGTGCGAACAGCTCTTGGGTCTTTATTGATTAACTGACTGCAAAGCCAGGTATCAAGGTTGTTACTGCGCTGCTGTTTCCTGAACTACGCGAATGGTTCGCTGCGGAAAAGGAATATCAATACCAGCGGTTTTTAAACGATCACGCGACTGCTCGTTAAACATGAACATCACGTCCCAGTAGTCTGCAGTTTTAACCCACACACGCAGGGAAACGGTGATCGCGCTGTCACCCAGCGTCGAAATTACCGCCTGCGGCGCCGGGTCTTGCAGAATGCGCTCGTCGTTGGCCAGATCCAGCAGCACCTGACGGGCCTTTTGCAGATCGGCTTCGTAATCAACGCCCACATCGAACACCACCTTACGGGTCGGCTGACGATTGGTGTTGGTGATGATGCCGTTCGACAGGTTGCCGTTAGGCATGATGATGGTCTTGTTGTCGCCGGTTCGCAGCACGGTGTGGAAGATCTGGATGCTGTCGACAGTACCCGCCACGCCCTGCGCTTCGATCCAGTCACCGATACGGAACGGACGGAACAGCAGAATCAGCACGCCACCGGCGAAGTTCGCCAGGCTGCCCTGCAACGCCAGACCGATGGCCAGACCGGCAGCACCGATTGCAGCTACGAACGAGGTGGTTTCCACGCCGATCATCGACGCGACGCTGACGATCAGCAGCACCTTGAGAATGATGTTGGCCAGGCTGCTGATAAAACCTTGCAGCGCCAGGTCAGCATTGCGCAGAGCCAGCAGACCGCCGAGTTTTTGCGTGACCTTGTTGATCAGCCACCAGCCGATGGCCAGGGTAATCACTGCCAGCAGCACGCGGCTGCCGTATTCCATGATCATCGGGATCCACGCCTGGGATGCCTTGACCAGTTGGTCTACCTCAGCATTCAAATCCATCTTCTATCTCCTGATTTCCGGCTTTCCGGGGTGTATTCAAAACAAATGTGGGAGCGAGCCTGCTCGCGAAAGCGCTGGGTCATTCAGCCAATGCGTTGACTGACACAGCGCTTTCGCGAGCAGGCTCGCTCCCACAGGTCATCTGACCGGGCTTAGTCGCGGAAGTTGTTGAACTGCAACGGCATGCCGAATTCCTTGGCACGCAGTGCAGCGATGGCTTCTTGCAGGTCATCACGCTTCTTGCCGGTCACGCGCACTTGCTCGCCCTGAATGGCGGCCTGCACTTTCAGCTTGGCATCCTTGATGTGGCCGACGATTTTCTTCGCCAGTTCTTTGTCGATGCCTTCCTTGAGGACGGCGTCCTGCTTCATCAGCTTGCCCGATGCATAAGCGTCCTTGACCTCAAGGCACTGCACATCGATCTTGCGCTTGACCAGCGCCAGCTTGAGGATTTCGATCATCGCTTCGAGCTGGAACCCGGCTTCAGCGGTCAGGCTCACGGTCAGGTCTTTTTCCTTGAACTCGAAGCTGCCTTTGCCTTTCAGGTCATAACGACGATCGAGTTCCTTCACGGCGTTCTCGACCGCGTTGGTGAGTTCGTGTTTGTCCAGTTCGGATACCACGTCGAACGACGGCATGTAATCTCTCCAATAAAAAGGCGCGCTCGATGAGGATGGAGCGCGCTTGGCTTGCGGTTAAAATCGGGCTCATTATAACGGGTCTTTTCCTACGAACACGGCGAGCCGCACATGCCTGTACGCAATCGAGCAAAAAACTGATGTCGACTACTTGGCACGTCCTCGGCGCCGGCAGCCTCGGCACACTGTGGGCCACGCGTCTGGCCCGGGCTGGTTTGCCGGTGAAATTGATCGTGCGCGATGCCAAACGCCTGCGCAGTTATGAAGTGGCCGGAGGGCTAACGCTCGTCGAACACGGCCAGGCCAGCACGTATGCGGTGCCGGGCGAAACCGCCGACAGCCCTGAGCCGATTCGCCGACTGCTGGTCGCCTGCAAAGCCTACGACGCCGAAAGTGCCATCGCCCGCCTCGCTCCGCGCCTGACAGCGGATGCCGAACTGATCCTGTTGCAGAACGGCCTCGGCAGTCAGGACGCCGTCGCCACGCGCGTTCCGCAAGCGCGCTGCATCAGCGCGTCCAGCACCGAAGGCGCGTTTCGCGACGGCGACTGGCGCGTGGTGTTCGCCGGTCACGGCTTCACCTGGCTGGGCGATGTCACTCAACCGGTTGCGCCAATCTGGCTGGACGATCTGCAAGCCGCGAACATTCCCCACGAGTGGAGTACCGATATCCTCACGCGACTGTGGCGCAAACTGGCGCTCAACTGCGCGATCAATCCGCTGACCGTGCTGCACCACTGCCGCAACGGTGGTTTGCAGGATCACCACTGCGAAGTCGCCACGCTATGCGCCGAACTCGCCGAGTTGTTGCAGCACTGCGGCCAACCCGCTGCCGCTGAGAATCTGCAGCAAGAAGTCGAACGGGTGATTCAGGCGACGGCGGCCAATTACTCGTCGATGTATCAGGACGTCGCCAACCAGCGCCGCACCGAAATCAGCTATCTATTGGGCCACGCCTGCAAAGTCGCCACGCGTCATCAATTGAATCTGCCGCACCTCAACCAATTGCAGCAGCGCCTCGTCGCGCATCTGCACAGCCTTGGATTGCCCAGCGACTGAGCAGCGGCTACGCTGGCCACTTGTTCCTCTGCTGCGATAAACCTGATGCCATTGCGCCAGCGCCTCGAAAACCTGCCGGTCGGCCAGAAACTGCTGGCCGCCCTGCTGGTGCTGTTGACCACCGTGTTGCTGGTCGCCAACCTGACCTTTATCAGCGCCGCCTACTACATTTCCCAGGAAAGCATGGCGCCGCAAGCCTTGCAGACCATCGGCCGACTGATCGCCAACCCGAGTCTGGTCAGCGAGTCCTTGCAATCACCGGAGAGCGCCGAGCGCCTGCTCAAGGAGCTCGACAGCTATTCGCCATTACGCGCCGCTGCCATCTATGACGGCAAAGGCGAACGCCTCGCTCAGGTGCAGCGCGGCGACAAACTCAAACTGCCGGAACGCTACCGGCACATCGAAGCCTGGCAACTCACCGAATTTCGCAGCAACCAGTTGATCACCCTGCCCCGCCCCGGCACCGCGCCCGGCCATCTGTTGCTGGTGGCGAGCAGCGAACTGCCGATGGCGTTCTACACCGGCACCCTGACCGCGAGTCTTGGGATTCTGATTTTCAGCGTGCTGTTGTGGCTGGTGATTGCCCGCCAGATCAAACGCCTGATCACCCGCCCGATCCATCAACTGGAAGAACTCTCGCGCCAGGTCACCCGTGAAGAGAACTACGCCCTGCGTGCCTCACGCGGCAACCACGACGAAATCGGCAGCCTCGCCGAAGCGTTCAACACCATGCTGTCGCGCATCGAAGCCCGCGAGCAGCAGCTCAAACGCGCCCGTGACGACTCGCAAGCCGCCTACGATCAGGCTCAAGGTCTGGCCGAGGAAACCCGCCACACCAACCGCAAACTGGAACTGGAAGTTCAGGTACGCAGCAAAATCGAGAAGAAGCTCACCGGTTTCCAGAACTACCTCAACAGCATCATCGACTCGATGCCCTCGGCACTGATCGCCCTCGACGAACAGCTCTACGTCACCCAATGGAATCAGGAGGCCAGTGCCCTTTCCGGCACACGTCTGGACGAAGCGCTGAACCAGCCGATCTTCCTCGCCTTCGAACCATTGAAACCGTTTCTGCCGCAGCTCAAGCAAACCGTCGAACAACACACGGTGGCGAAAATCGAACGGGTGACGTGGTTCAAGGACGACGAGCCGAAGCATTACGCACTGACGTTTTATCCGCTGATGGGCGGCGCCGGACGTGGCGTGGTGATCCGCATCGATGACATCACCCAGCGTTTGTCGCTGGAAGAAATGATGGTGCAGTCGGAGAAGATGCTTTCGGTCGGCGGCCTCGCAGCTGGCATGGCCCACGAGATCAATAACCCGCTGGGCGCGATCCTGCACAACGTGCAAAACATCCGTCGACGCCTTTCAGCAGATCTGCCGAAGAACATCGAAACCGCCGAACAACTGGGCATCGAACTCGATACCGTCAACCGTTACCTGCAAGGCCGCGAAGTGCCGAAACTCCTCGACGGCATTCAACAGGCCGGTGCCCGTGCGGCGAAAATCGTCACGCACATGCTCAGCTTCAGCCGTCGCAGCACTCGGGAAATGGCACCGTGCGACCTGCCGGCGCTGATCGATCAAGCGGTGGAAATCGCCGGCAACGACTTCGATCTGGCGATCGGTTTCGACTTCAAGGGTCAGGCCATTGTGCGCCAGTTCGACCCGGCGCTCGGCCCGGTGCCCGGCACTGCCAACGAATTGGAGCAGGTGCTGCTCAATCTGCTGAAAAACGCCGCACAAGCGATTCACCAGCGCGAGGACGACAGCGAACCGGGGCGGATCATTTTGCGCACCAAGCTCAATCCGCCGTGGGCCGAGATTCAGGTCGAGGACAACGGCATCGGCATGAGCGAGAGTGTGCGCAAACGCACCTTCGAGCCGTTCTTCACCACCAAGGAAATCGGCCAGGGCACCGGGCTTGGCTTGTCGGTGTCGTACTTCATCATCACCAACAATCACAAAGGCCAGATGGAAGTGCAGTCGGCGCCCGGTCAGGGCACCTGCTTCACCCTGCGCCTGCCGCTGGCGCCACCACCGGCCATCGCGGCTGAAATTAATCAACTTCCGAGGTAACCCATGGGCTTTCGCTTGTCGAAGATTTACACGCGCACCGGCGACAAAGGCGAAACCGGCCTGGGCGACGGCCGCCGCGTACCGAAGGATCATCCGCGCATCGAAGCGATTGGTGAGGTCGATACGCTGAACAGTCAGGTTGGCGTGTTGCTGGCCGGGCTACTTGCCGAGCGCGAGGCCACTCCGGGGCTGAATGAATTGATCGAGGTATTGGCGCCTTGTCAGCATCGACTGTTTGATTTGGGCGGCGAGTTGGCGATGCCGGAATATCAGGCGCTGAACGCGGCGGAAATCGAGCGTCTGGAAGCGGCGATCGACGTCTGGAATGAGGAGTTGGGGCCGCTGGAGAATTTCATTCTGCCGGGTGGTTCGATGTTGATTGCGCAGGCGCATGTGTGCCGCAGCCTGGCGCGGAGTGCCGAGCGGCGCTGTCAGCATCTGAATGCGATCGAGCCTTTGGCCGGGGTTGGCCTGGCGTATATCAATCGGTTGTCGGATTTGTTGTTTGTGGCGGCGCGGTTGATTGCGCGGCGGCAGGGGATTGCGGAGATTTTGTGGCAACCGGCGGCTAAACCTTAGCTTTGCAGTGATTGGAAGGACGCCTTCGCGAGCAGGCTCACTCCTACAGTTGACCGTATTCCAACTGAAGGAACACGGCCCATGTAGGAGTGAGCCTGCTCGCGATGAGGCCAGCAGCCGTTACAGAGAATCAGGCCAGAACGCGCGAATCCCCGCCACACCCTGCGCCCCAACACCCCAAGCCTTCTCGCGCTCCGCCGGGCCAACCCCACCCAACAGAAACACCGGCTTACTAAAGCCTTCGATCAACGCCGAAGCCTGCTCCCAACCCAACAGCTGCGCATCCGGGTGCGTCAACGTCGGCTGCACCGGCGACAGCGTCACAAAATCCACGCCCATCTGCTCCGCCAACGCCAATTCCTCAGCGTTGTGGCACGACGCCGCCAACCAGCGCTCAGCCGGCAACGGCCGCCCCGCCGCTGCGTATTTACGCAATTGCGCTGAAGTGATGTGCCAACCCGCCGACGGGAAATCACCGAGCCATTCAAATGGCCCTTTGATCATCAGTTGCGCCTTGCCCGCACAGAGACCGGCCGCGTCCACAGCCAGATCGCGGTACTTCGGATCGTAGCCATTCGGTGCGCGCAGCTGAATCAGTTTGATCCCGCCAGCAATCGCCTTCTGAATCCCGCGCAGCAAAGCCGGGGTTTCCAGATCTTCCGGGGTGATCAGGTATTCGCCCGGCAAACGCGCGGCGGCGACGATGGGCTGGTTGGCGGCCGGGAACTCGTAGTTCGGCAAGTCTTTCGCAGTCACCCAGGCCAATGGCTGGCCTTCGGCACCATGCGGTTCGCCGGTGAATGCCGAGACTTCCCAGACATCCAGCAACACCTGCTTGTCCGGGTAATCGTGACGCACTTTGATCAGCGGTCGGGCGGCGCCAACGACGATGCCCAGCTCTTCTTTCAGCTCACGGGCCAGTGCGCTTTCGACAGTCTCGTCCGCCTCGACCTTGCCGCCGGGAAACTCCCACAGCCCACCCTGATGCTGGGAGTCGGCGCGGCGGGCGATGAGGATTTTGCCGCTGTCGTCACGGATGACGGCGGCGGCGACGTGTACACGTTTCACGGATTCAACTCCTCCAGTCCAGCCTGTTGCCACGCTTTGAAGGCGGGCCATTGGTAGACGGTTTCAACATAGGCTTCGTCGGCGGCCGGCAGTTTTACCTGATAGGTGCGCAGGCGCACGGCAATCGGCGCGAAAAAAGCATCGGCCAGACTGACGCGACCGAACAGGTACGGCCCGCTCTCGGTAGCGGCGTCACGGCATTCGGCCCACAGCGCGAGCATGCGTTCGATATCGACCTTCACTTCTGGCGGCACCGGGTTGAGCGGCGCGTCATGACTGAGGTTGAACGGCATGTGATTGCGCATGGCGAAGAAGCCGCTGTGCATTTGTGCGCAAGCGGATCGGGCCTGAGCGCGGGCGAAAATGTCGCTCGGCCAGAGTTGCTCGGACGGGAACTGTTCGGCCAGGTATTCGGCGATGGCCAGCGAATCGGCAACCGTGCCGCGCGAGGTTTGCAGCAGCGGCACCTTGGCGGTCGGCGAATGCTTGAGCAGCCGCTCGCGGGTGTCGGGCTTGCCGAGTTTGATCAGTTCTTCGGTGTAAGGAGCGCCGGTCAGTTCAAGCGCCAAGGCAGCGCGCAGAGACCAGGAGGAAAGCAGTTTGTCGCCGATGATCAGGTGCAAGGACATGGGTTTGGCGCCTTTTCGTCAGGAGAATCAGGCCAGAATTTTTGGTACCTGATGGGGCGCCATCGCGAGCAGGCTCACTCCTACAGGGGATCTGTGGCGTTTACAAAACCACTGTAGGAGTGAGCCTGCTCGCGATGGCATCGACTCGGTCTCAGGTTAGATCAAGTGCGGTATTCAGCGTTGATCTTCACATACTCATGCGACAGGTCGGTGGTCCAGATGGTTTCGCTGCATTCGCCGCGACCCAGTTCGATGCGGATGGTGATTTCTTCCTGTTGCATCACTGCCGAGCCTTGCGCCTCAGTGTAGGTCGCCGCGCGCGCGCCACGGCTGGCGATGCACACGTCACCGAGGAACACGTCGATCTTGCTCACGTCCAGATCCGGCACGCCGGCACGACCGACGGCCGCCAGAATACGGCCCCAGTTCGGGTCGGAGGCGAACAGTGCGGTCTTGATCAGCGGCGAGTGCGCCACGGTGTAGCCAACGTCCAGGCACTCCTGATGATTGCCACCGCCATTCACTTCAACAGTGACAAACTTGGTCGCGCCTTCGCCGTCACGCACGATGGCTTGGGCCACGTCCATGCACACTTCGAACACCGCTTGCTTCAATTTGGCGAACAGTTCGCCTTCAGCGCGGGTGATTTCCGGCAGTGCAGCCTTGCCGGTAGCGATCAGCATGCAGCAGTCGTTGGTCGAGGTGTCGCCGTCGATGGTGATGCGGTTGAACGATTTGTTGGCGCCGTCGAGCATCAGGTTGTGCAGCACGTCGCGGGAGACTTTGGCGTCAGTGGCGATGTAACCGAGCATGGTCGCCATGTTCGGGCGGATCATGCCCGCGCCTTTGCTGATGCCGGTGACGGTGATGGTCACGCCGTCATGCTGGAACTGGCGGCTGGCACCTTTTGGCAAGGTGTCAGTGGTCATGATGCCGGTGGCAGCGGCTTCCCAGTTGTTTTCCGAGAGATCGTCCAGTGCAGCTTGCAGCGCGCCTTCGATCTTCTCGACCGGCAGTGGCTCGCCGATCACACCGGTGGAGTACGGCAGAATCTGGCTGGCATCGACGCCGGTCAGCTCGGCCAGTCTGGCGGTGGTGCGCTCGGCAGCGGCCAGGCCCGGCTCGCCGGTGCCCGCGTTGGCGTTGCCGGTGTTGGTCAGCAGATAACGCACGGCGTTCTGTACGCGTTGCTTCGCCAGAATCACCGGCGCGGCACAAAAGGCGTTCAACGTGAACACGCCGGCCACGGTCGAACCTTCGGCGCAGCGCATCACAACGACATCTTTGCGCCCAGGGCGCTTGATGCCGGCCGAGGCGATACCGAGTTCAAAACCGGCAACCGGGTGCAACGTTGGCAAAGGACCAAGACCAACAGCCATGAATGCGCTCCTTACTCAATGATGTCAGCACCGCCACGCGCAGCGACGGTGGTTTAAATGGCAAAACGCCGCGACGGCATAAGCCGGTCGCGGCGCGGGTATTTCAGCAGTGATAACGGGTTTTACTGGATCTGCCCGTGGCAATGCTTGAATTTCTTGCCCGAACCGCAGTAGCACAGTTCGTTGCGGCCCAGCTTCTGTTCGTTGCGAACCGGGGCGGCGGCGAGGGCCACATCGACCTCTTCACCGAGCAGTTCCGGTTGCTCCAGACCTGGCGCTTCAGCGTGTTCGAACTGCATGCGGGCAGCCAGTGCTTCGGCTTCCTGACGCAGACGTTGCTCTTCGGCTTCCGGATCTTCGCGGCGAACCTGAACGTGCGAGAGCACACGGATCGAGTCGCGCTTGATCGAATCGAGCAGCTCGGAGAACAGCGTGAACGACTCGCGCTTGTACTCTTGCTTCGGGTTCTTCTGGGCGTAGCCACGCAGGTGGATACCGTGACGCAGGTGATCCATGGTCGACAGGTGGTCTTTCCACAGGTCATCCAGCACGCGCAGAACGATTTGCTTCTCGAAGGAGCGCAGTGCATCGGCACCGGCCTGATCTTCTTTCTCGTTGTACGCCGCCATCAGCTCGGTCATGAGCTTCTCGCGCAAGGTTTCTTCGTAGAGGTGATCGTCTTCGTCGAGCCACTGCTGAATCGGCAGTGTCACGCCGAAATCGCTGGCAATCGACGCTTCCAGACCGGCAACGTCCCACTGTTCCGGCAGCGATTGCGGCGGAATGTGTGCGCTGACGGTGGCGTTGAGCACGTCCTGACGGAAGTCAGCGATGGTCTCACCGATGTTGTCAGCAGCCAGCAACGTGTTACGCATGTGATAAATCACTTTACGCTGTTCGTTGTTGACGTCGTCGAACTCGAGCAGTTGCTTACGAATGTCGAAGTTACGGCCTTCAACCTTGCGCTGCGCCTTCTCGATCGCGTTGGTCACCATGCGGTGCTCGATCGCTTCGCCCGGCTGCATGCCCAAGGCTTTCATGAAGTTCTTCACCCGGTCAGAGGCGAAAATGCGCATCAGGCTATCTTCCAGCGACAGGTAGAAGCGGCTGGAACCGGCGTCACCCTGACGACCGGCACGACCACGCAACTGGTTGTCGATACGGCGCGATTCGTGACGCTCGGAAGCGATCACCTGCAGACCACCGGATTCCAGCACTTGCTGGTGACGCTTCTGCCAGTCGGCCTTGATCTGGGCGATTTGCTCAGGGGTCGGGTCTTCCAGCGAAGCGACTTCAACTTCCCAGTTGCCGCCCAACAGAATGTCGGTACCACGACCGGCCATGTTGGTGGCGATGGTCAGCGCGCCCGGACGACCGGCCTGCGCAATGATTTCAGCTTCTTTTTCGTGGAACTTGGCGTTGAGAACCTTGTGTTCGATGCCTTCCTTCTCGAGCAGTGCAGACATGTGCTCGGAGGTTTCGATGGTTGCAGTACCCACCAGCACCGGACGACCGGCAGCCATGCTTTCCTTGATGTCGGCGACGATTGCCGTGTACTTCTCTTCGGCAGTCAGGAACACCAGGTCGTTGTAGTCCTTACGCGCCAGCGGCTTGTTCGGCGGAATGACCATGACCGACAGACCGTAGATCTGATGGAATTCGAACGCTTCGGTGTCAGCGGTACCGGTCATGCCGGACAGCTTGGTGTACAGACGGAAGTAGTTCTGGAACGTGGTCGAGGCCAGGGTCTGGCTCTCGGCCTGAATGTTCAGACCTTCTTTGGCTTCGATGGCCTGGTGCAGACCTTCGGACAGACGGCGACCCGGCATGGTACGACCGGTGTGTTCGTCGACCAGTACGACCTGGCCGTCCTGCACGATGTATTCGATGTTGCGGTTGAACAGTTTGTGCGCACGCAGACCGGCATAGACGTGGGTCAGCAGGCCCAGGTTATGCGCCGAGTACAGGCTCTCGCCTTCAGCCAGCAGGCCGACGCCGGTGAGCATGTCTTCGATGTACTGGTGACCGGCTTCGTTGAGTTCGACCTGACGGGTCTTCTCGTCAACGGTGTAGTGACCAGCCTTGGTGACTTCACCTTCAACTTCTTCGACGTGCAGCTCCAGCTGCGGGATCAGTTTATTGATCTCCATGTACAGCTTGGAGCTGTCCTCGGCCTGACCGGAAATGATCAGCGGGGTACGCGCTTCGTCGATGAGGATGGAGTCGACTTCGTCGATCACGGCAAAATTGAGTTCGCGCTGGAATTTTTCTTCCATGCTGAACGCCATGTTGTCGCGCAGGTAGTCGAAACCGAATTCGTTGTTGGTGCCGTAGGTGATGTCGGCGGCGTAGGCGATACGCTTCTCTTCCGGCGGCTGGAACGGCGTCACGACGCCGACGGTCAGGCCGAGGAATTCATACAGCGGACGCATCCAGTTGGCGTCACGGCGGGCCAGGTAGTCGTTCACCGTCACAACGTGCACGCCCTTGCCGGACAGTGCGTTGAGGTAAACGCCCAGTGTTGCCACCAGGGTCTTGCCTTCACCGGTACGCATTTCTGCGATCTGACCTTCATGCAAGGTCATGCCGCCGATCAGCTGGACATCGAAGTGACGCATACCCATGACACGCTTACCGGCTTCGCGGGCGACCGCAAAGGCTTCTGGCAGCAGTTTGTCGAGGGTTTCCCCTTTGGCGATGCGGGCCTTGAACTCGTCGGTCTTGGCGCGCAATTGATCGTCCGAAAGGGCCACCATTTGCTCTTCGAAGGCATTGACGAGCTGCACCGTCTTGAGCATGCGTTTGACTTCACGCTCGTTCTTGCTTCCAAAAAGTTTCTTTAACAAAGGCGCAAACATA
>NZ_JBIVJB010000026.1:22351-63395 GCF_044750025.1 Pseudomonas sp. NPDC088885
CGACAAGTGACTCGCCATAACACCACTCATGGACCCATGCGAACGAGCATTCTACCCGGAAACGGTGGTGAGGAAAGTGGCGATGTTCCACGATGCTGGCACTGCGCTTTGACGGGGCTCACTTAAAATAGGGGCGTTTTGCTCAACTTCAAGTCGTACGGAAAAGAAGTTAGTCGTTGATTTAATGGGTAAAGCAGGGGCAATTGCAATGGGCGAGTGAAAAGTCCGCTTTCTGCTACCATGGCGCTTCTGTTACTTCAGGTGTTCGATCATGGCATTTCGCCCTCTTACGGCCAGAGCACCCGCCGTTCTGCTTCGCGAAGCCAAACCGCTCAAGGCCATCCTCGGCCATGCCCAACGACTGGGGCATTTGCAACGCCTGCTCGAAAGCCAACTGCAACCCGCCGCCCGCGAGCATTGCCATGTGGCCTCGTGGCGTGAGGGCAGTCTGTTGCTGATTGTCACCGATGGTCATTGGGCCACTCGTCTGCGTTACCAGCAAAAGCGTTTGCAGCGGCAATTGCAGATGTTCGATGAGTTCGCCAGTTTGACGCGGATTCTGTTCAAGGTGCAGCCGCCGACGATTCAGCGCGCGGTGGTGGGTAATACCATGGATTTGTCGACGGATGCCGCGGCGACGATTCAGGCGACGGCGGACGGGATCAGTGATCCGGGGTTGCGTGCGGCACTGGAGCGTTTGGCGGCACACGCTAAAGACAAGTCCTGACTTCTATTCTGAATCTTCATGCAATTCCAATGTGGGAGCGAGCCTGCTCGCGAAGAGGCCGTGTCAGGCAACATCAAGGTTGAATGACACAGCGCTTTCGCGAGCAGGCTCGCTCCCACATTTAGATCTCCAACAGTTCAGGATCAGCGGCGTTTGCTGCCGCCTAATAAAGAGCCCATCAGGCCGCGTACCAATTGTTTGCCGAGGTTGTTCGCGGCTTGGCGCATGGCGGATTTCAGTGCCTGCCCGGCGGCGGTGCCGAGGAACTCTCCGGCTCTGTCAGCGAGGCTTGGCTCTTCAGCCGCAGGTTTTCCGGCAGGTGTCTCAGCCTCCGGCGCCAGGCCTTTGCGGCCCATGAGGATTTCATAAGCCGATTCGCGATCAATCGGCTTGTCATACCGTCCCTTGAACGGCGAGCCGGCGATCAGCGTGGTGCGCTCGGTTTCGGTCAACGGCCCAATCCGCGATTGCGGCGGCGCCACCAGCACGCGCTGCACCATTTCCGGCGTGCCCTTCTCCGCCAGCGTGCCGACCAGCGCCTCGCCGATCCCCAGCTCCGTCAGCACCGACAACGTATCGAACGCCGGATTCGGCCGGAAGCCGTCCGCCACCGCGCGTAGAGATTTCTGTTCCTTGGCGGTGAACGCGCGCAAGCCGTGCTGGATGCGCAAACCGAGCTGCGCCAAGACGTCATCCGGCAAATCCGCCGGCGACTGCGTGACGAAATACACGCCAACGCCTTTCGAACGGATCAAGCGCACCACCTGCTCGAGTCGCTCCTGCAGAGCCTTCGGCGTATCACCAAACAACAAATGCGCCTCATCGAAAAACAGCGCCAGCAGCGGTTTGTCGGCATCACCGCGCTCTGGCAACTGCTCGAACAGTTCGGCCAGCAGCCACAGCAGGAACGTCGCATAAACCTTCGGCGCCTCATGCACCAGACGACTGGCGTCGAGCAAATGAATACGCCCTCGGCCATCAGCGGCCGGTTGCAGGATGTCTTCGAGTTGCAGCGCCGGCTCGCCGAACAAAGCTTCCGCGCCTTGCTGTTCCAGAGTCGCCAAACGGCGCAACAGCGCCTGACTGGAACCGGTGGTCATCAGCGCGGCGTCTTCGCCCAACAGCTGCGGATTTTCCTTGAGGTGATTGAGCAGCGCTTTCAGATCTTTCAGATCCAGCAACAACAACCCTTCGCGGTCAGCGACCTTGAACGCCGCGTACAGCGCCGACTGCTGACTGTCGGTGAGTTCCAGCAGGCTGCCGATCAGCAGCGGGCCCATTTCACTCAGCGTGGTGCGCAGTGGATGACCGGATTCACCGTGGATATCCCACAAGGTCACCGGATAAGCCTGCGGCGTGTAATTGAGCCACGGCATGCCAGCGATGCGTTCGGCGATCTTGCCCTGCGGGTTGGCGGCGGCACCGAGGCCGCACAAATCGCCCTTGATGTCAGCGGCGAACACCGCCACGCCGGCATCACTGAACGCTTCAGCCAGACGCTGCAAGGTCACGGTTTTACCGGTACCGGTCGCGCCGGCGATCAGCCCGTGACGGTTCGCCAGGCGCATGGCCTGGCCAATCGGTTGCCCCGTGAGATCGGCGCCGATTACGAGTTGCGATGAGTCAGGCATTTTGTCACCCATGGTTAATCTTTGATTCGCTTTGGCCGATAGATAAAACGTGAACCTGGCTGAAAAGTCGGTAGGACATTTCCCTAAGGAGAGACGGAAATATTCACGTGTACTCACCCTTGCCCATAGTGCGCGCCTTTATAAAAGCACGCCCAGGACATTAAGACCTTAGCGGAACCCCAAGCCATGAACAAAAATCTGCGCTTCAGCCATAAAATTTTGCTTGCCGCCGCCCTCATCGTCATCGCCGCTTTCGCCTCGTTTACGCTGTACAACGACTGGTTGCAGCGCAACGCGATCCGCGATGACCTGAACAACTATCTCAACGAGATGGGCGAAGTCACTGCCGGAAACATTCAAACCTGGCTCAACGGTCGCATTTTGCTGATCGAGAACGCCGCCCAGAACATCTCTATCAACCCCGAGCCCGCCAACGTCGCCAGCCTGCTGGAACAGAAAACCCTGACCTCGACGTTCATGGCCACCTACCTCGGCGACGCCACCGGCCACTTCACCATCCGCCCGGACACGAAGATGCCAGAGGGTTTCGATCCGCGCGTGCGCCCTTGGTATAAAGGTGCCGAAGGCAGCAGCACGTCGACCCTGACCGAACCGTACATCGATGCGGCCACCGGGCAGTTGATCATCTCCATCGCCACCGCCTCGAAAAAGGCCGGCCAAAGCGTCGGCGTGGTCGGCGGCGATCTGAGCCTGCAATCGCTCATCGACACCCTCGCCGCCCGAGATTTCGACGGCATGGGTTATGTGTTTTTGGTCAGCGCCGACGGCAAGATCCTCGTGCACCCGGACAAGGCCTTGGTGATGAAATCACTGAAAGACGCCTTCCCGCAGGACACCCCGCGCATCAGCGGCGACTTCAGCGAAGTCACTGTCGACGGCAAAACCCGTATCGTCACCTTCGCGCCGATCAAAGGCTTGCCGTCGGTGAACTGGTACATCGGCCTGTCGGTAGACAAAGATCAAGCGTTCGCCATGCTCAGCGAATTCCGCACCTCGGCGGTGATTGCGACGGTGATCGCGGTGGCAATCATCCTTGCCCTGCTCGGCATGCTGATCCGCATTCTGATCCAGCCGCTGCACGTGATGACCCGCGCCATGGAAGACATCGCCGACGGCGAAGGCGACCTGACCAAACGCCTGACCATCGTCAATAACGATGAATTTGGTGTGTTGGGCACAGCGTTCAACCGTTTCGTCGAGCGCATTCATGGCTCGATCCGCGAAGTGTCGTCGGCCACCGGGCAAGTCAACGAAGTTGCGCTGCGCGTGGTCGCCGCGTCGAACTCGTCGATGTACAACTCCGATCAGCAAGCCTCGCGCACCAGCAGCGTCGCCGCAGCGATCAATCAACTTGGCGCCGCCGCTCAGGAAATCGCCCGCAATGCCGCGCAGGCGTCGAACCAGGCCAGCGATGCGCGTGGCCTCGCCGAAGACGGCCAGCAAGTGGTGGATCGCAGCATCAAGGCGATGAATCAGTTGTCGAGCATGCTCAGTGCGTCGAGCAGCAATATCGAATCGCTGAACAGCAAAACCGTGAACATCGGCCAGATCCTTGAAGTGATCACCAGCATCTCCCAGCAAACCAACCTGCTGGCGCTCAACGCCGCGATCGAAGCAGCGCGTGCCGGTGAGGCCGGGCGCGGCTTTGCGGTGGTGGCGGATGAAGTGCGCAACCTCGCGCATCGCACGCAGGAATCGGCGCAGCAGGTGCAGACGATGATCGAGGAGTTGCAAGTCGGCGCCCGGGAGTCGGTGAGCACCATGAGTGAAAGTCAGCGTCACAGTCAGGACAGCGTCGAGATTGCCAACCTTGCCGGCGAGCGTTTGAACAGCGTGACCTTGCGGATTGGCGAGATCGACGGGATGAACCAGTCAGTGGCGACGGCGACTGAGGAGCAAACGGCGGTGGTGGAGTCGATCAATGTTGATATCACCGAGATCAATACGCTGAATCAGGAAGGGGTCGAAAACCTGCAGGCGACGTTGCGGGCGTGCTCGGATCTGGAACAGCAGGCTTCGCGGTTGAAGCAGTTGGTGGGTAGTTTCCGGATCTGAAGCGCGACTGCCGACCTCTTCGCGAGCAAGCCCGCTCCCACCATTGGAATGCATTCTCCTGTGGGAGCGGGCTTGCTCGCGAAAGCGTCATTTCAAGCAACATAAAACCTTACTGACACCCTCCGCGCATTCCCGACCGAACCATCCATTGCGCACATAGGTCAACCAAGGGAGTACCACGCAGCGGAGGGTTGTTCACCGTGCACATCGCCGACATCACCATGTTTTACGCCCCGGCCAGCGGTGGCGTGCGCACGTATCTGGATGCCAAACATCGTCGTTTGGGCTTCAAACCCGGCATTCGCCACAGCTTGCTGATCCCCGGCGCCCGCTTCGGCGAACACGACGGCGTTTACACGGTTCCCGCCCCCGCCCTGCCCTTCGGCAAAGGTTATCGCTTCCCGCTGCGCCTCGCGCCGTGGCGAAACGTCCTGCAGGATTTGCAGCCCGATCTCATCGAAGTCGGCGACCCCTACCTCACCGCATGGGCGGCACTGGATGCCCGACGGCAATTGGATGTGCCGGTGATCGGCTTTTATCACTCGGATCTGCCGCTGCTGGTCGGCAATCGTATGGGCCATTGGGTTACGCCGAATGTCGAAGCGTATGTCACCAAGCTTTACGGCAACTTCGACCGCGTGCTCGCGCCAAGTCAGGTAATGGCCGACAAGCTTATCGGCCTCGGCGTGCGCAATGTCTTCGTGCAACCGCTGGGCGTCGATCTGCAAACCTTTCACCCCGAGGCCCGCGACCCGAATCTGCGCGCACAACTGGGCATCGCCGACGACACCCGCCTGCTGATCTACGCCGGACGCGGTTCAAAAGAGAAAAACCTGCCAGTGCTGCTCAAATGCATGCAACGCCTCGGCCCGCGCTATCACTTGCTGCTGGTCGGCTCGTCGATGCCCGCCGTGGTGCCGGACAATGTCAGCGTGATTGATCAATTCTGCCCGGCACCGCGCGTCGCGCAATTGATGGCCAGCGCCGATGCGCTGATCCATGCCGGCGATCAGGAAACCTTCGGCCTGGTGATTCTCGAGGCCATGGCCTGCGGCATTCCGGTGGTGGCGGTGGCGGCCGGGGCATTTGAAGAGATCGTCAACGAATCCTGCGGTTTGCTCTGTGCACCGAATAATCCACAGGCGATGGCCAATGCCGTGCGCGAAGTGTTCAGTCGCGGCACTGTGAAACTGGGCGAGCAAGCGCGACAGCACGTTGAACAGCATTACGCGTGGGACACGGTGGTCGACAGTCTGCTCGGCCACTATCACGCCGTCCTCGGCCATGCGCTGCCCAAGGTGGCCAATGGCTGAGGCGCTGAATCGCCCCGCCGTGTTGTTGGTGCTGCATGACGTGGCACCGTCGACGTGGGCGGATTACCAACCGTTTGTCGAAGCCGTCGACGCACTGGGCAGCGTGCCGATGACCTGGCTGGTCGTCCCCGATTTCCATCGGCGCAACGCCCTCAACGAACATCCGGCGTTTTGCCGACTGCTCGATGAGCGTGTTGCCCGCGGCGATGAGTTGGCCTTGCACGGTTTTTTCCATGACGATCAGGAACCCGGCCCAACCAGTCCGCGCGACTGGTTCATGCGCCGTGTTTACACCCACGAAGGCGAGTTCTATCGTTTATCCCGCGAAACCGCCCTCGCCCGTCTGCGCGATGGCATCGAAGTGTTCCAGCGCCACGACTGGCCGTTGCACGGTTTCGTCGCCCCGGCGTGGTTGATGAGCGACGGCACCCGCCAAGCCCTGCGTGAATTACCGCTGAGCTACACCAGTGATCCACAGCATCTTTATCACTTGCCGGGTTTCTCCGCCATCGACGCGCCGAGTCTGGTCTGGAGTGCCCGCAGCGCCTGGCGTCGCGGTTTATCGAAGATTGTCAGCGAGCAGCGGCAACAGCGTTGGCGCCAGGCGTCGGTGATTCGGCTAGGCTTGCACCCTGTGGACATGCGCCACGATTTTTCCCGCGATTACTGGCTGCACACCTTGCAGCAACTACTGAATGAAGGACGCGTACCGATGACCAAAATCCACTGGCTCGCCCAACAGCGCGGTCAACTGGGATCCGCTGCATGAGTCGCGGCATTCTGTTGTTGATCGGCCTGCTCGCGGCGGTGCTGATTCCGGTGGTGCTCGGTGGCGGCGAAACCTGGGCGCGCCTGCAAAGTTTTCCACTGTTATGGCTGCTGATCATGTTCGGCATGATCCTGCTCTGCTGGGGCATCAATACCCTGCGCCTGCGTTTGTTGCTCGGCGATCAGCGCGACCGCGTCACGCCGCTGAAAAGCCTCGGCGTGGTGATGGCCGCCGAGTTCGCTTATTGCGCCACGCCCGGTGGCAGCGGTGGGCCGTTGACCATCATGGCGTTGCTCGCCCGCTGCGGTGTGCGTCCGGCCCGTGGTAGCGCGGTGTTTGCCATGGATCAACTCAGCGATTTGCTGTTCTTTCTCTGCGCCCTCAGCGGCATTCTGATTTATGCGTTGTTTCAACATCTGAGTGATCGCCTGGAGTGGTTGCTGACAGTCAGCGCGATTTCGTTGTTTGGCGGGTTGTTCACTTGCGTGTTGATTGCGCGTTATCACCGCGCGTTGATTCGCTTGAGTGGCCGCTTGTTGGTGAGGATGAACGTTAAACCGGGCACTCGCCGTCGCTGGGCGCGCAAGTTGCTGCACTTTCTCGCGGCGTTTACCGACACGTTGAAGTTGCCTTGGCAAACCCTGATCAAAGTGTTCGCTCTGACGTGTGTGCATTGGTTATTGCGTTACAGCGTGTTGTATCTGGCGTTGCGCGGACTGGGCGCGGACTTGCAGTGGGCCTGGAGTTTTCTGGTGCAGATGCTGTCGCTGGGGGCCGGGCAATTCAGTTTATTGCCGGGGGGCGCGGGGGCGGCGGAATTGACTTCGGCGGCATTGCTGGCGCCGATGGTGGGGAAATCCACCGCAGCGGCGGCGATTCTGATTTGGCGGGTGGTGACGTATTACTTTTATCTGCTGGTGGGGGGGCCGGTGTTTTTGATGATGTTGGGGCGGCCGTTGTTGCGCAAATTGATGAAGGTGCCGCAGACGTAAAAAGATCGCAGCCTTCGGCAGCTCCTACATTGAAATCCGATCCCTGTAGGAGCTGCCGAAGGCTGCGATCTTTTCAGACATCCACTGTTTCATCATCAGACTCCGGTTTAAGTTGTTCCCACAACTCGGCCGCACCGGGAAACTCGGTGCCATCCTCCGGGGTCATGTCCTCGGGGTCGTAGCGACTCAAACAACCTTCGCCCAACGTCGCCGGTGCTTTGGACGTGGCTTTGTCCAGTGGATCACTCATGTAAGTTTCCTCGGGGCTTAAACGACAAAGGGTCTGAGCGATTGAACGCCCAGACCCTTGGTTTTTCAAGCCTGCGTGTGTTCGATCAGAACACCACAGTCTTGTTGCCGTGCACCAGCACGCGATCTTCGAGGTGATAACGCAGGCCGCGGGCCAGCACCATCTTCTCGACGTCACGGCCGAAACGCACCATGTCTTCGATGCTGTCGCTGTGGCTGACACGCACCACGTCCTGCTCGATGATCGGGCCGGCGTCCAGCTCTTCGGTCACGTAGTGGCAGGTCGCGCCAATCAGTTTCACGCCGCGCAGCGACGCCTGGTGGTACGGCTTGGCACCGACGAACGACGGCAGGAAGCTGTGGTGAATGTTGATCACCTTGTGCGCGTATTCGCGGCACATGTCCGGCGGCAGGATTTGCATGTAACGCGCCAGCACCACTACTTCAGCGTCGTGCTGTTTGACCAGACGCGACACTTCGTCGAACGCCGGTTGCTTGTCCTGCGGATTGACCGGGACGTGGTAATACGGGATGCCGTGCCACTCGACCATGCTGCGCAGGTCGTCGTGGTTGGAAATCACGCAGGAGATTTCGCAATCCAGCTCATCGCTGTGCCAGCGGTGCAACAAGTCCGCCAGGCAGTGCGATTCGCGGCTGGCCATCAGCACTACGCGCTTCTTCTGCTCGGTGTCGGTGATGCGCCAGTCCATCGAGAACTCTTCGGCGATCGGCGCAAACTTCTCGCGCAATACTTCAATACCGAATGGCAGCGAATCGGCACGAATTTCGTGACGCATGAAGAACCAACCCACCTGATTATCCGAGTGGTGGCTCGCTTCGGTGATCCAGCCATTGTGGGCTGCCAGAAAATTACTGACTTTGGCAACGATGCCAACGCGGTCCGGGCAAGAAATCACCAGACGAAAAGTGCGCATGAGGGGAAGACTCCAGAACTTCGCAAAGGCCGCCATTCTAGCGACTGCGCGGGAAAACTGCAGTATTGATGAGCGCTGGCGTGGTCGGCGCCTGATACCCACACTTTTTTGACGGAAACAAACGCCAGAGGGATGGCGCTTTGCTGGCATTGTTAAACAGACATTTGTGAATATCTGTGCTGACGGCTTCACACTATTTAACTGAACAATCAATTTGCGGCTATTTCTCGTAACTAATTTAAATAAAAACCCCGGTTAAATGTTTACTTGATGAAACAGCCTGACTATTATTGCGCCACTGTCCCCTGTCATTCAGCATTCTACTAAGGTAGTAATCATGTCCTTGATCAACGAATATCGCGCCACCGAAGAAGCTATCAAAGAGCTGCAAGCCCGTTTGAAGAACCTGTCGCAAGACGACAAACTGCAAACCGAGCTGGAATTCGAAGGCAAACTGCGCACCCTGATGGGCGAATACTCCAAGTCTCTGCGTGACATCATCGCGCTGCTGGACCCAGAGTCGAAAACCAAAGCACCACGCGGCGGCGCAGTAAAAACTACCGGCACCAAGCGTGCTCGCAAAGTTAAACAATACAAAAACCCGCACAACGGCGAAGTCATCGAAACCAAAGGTGGCAACCACAAAACTCTGAAAGAGTGGAAAGCCAAGTGGGGCGGCGACGTGGTTGAAGGCTGGGCTACCCTGCTGGGCTAAGCCGCAACGCCTTCGCAGAGCGATCCGCGAAAAAAGAAACGCCAGCGAATGCTGGCGTTTTTTTATGCCTGACGTTTAGTAACAAACATGTTCGATTTCAAAGACCCAAACGTTTGCGCAATGCCTGGACATAACTCTGCCATTCATTGAGCACTGCGCTCTGCTCTGGCGTAGCACTAAGCAACCATTGCTCGGCCGCCTCGCTAAAAGATTTCAAGGTATTCGGCGCGCCGAATTCCGGGGCCGACAAACGTTGCTGACACAATAATTTCCAGCGTGCCTGTTCTTCAGAATTCAACGTATCGGCAAAGTTACGTGCGCGATATCGAAAGAGTAATTCAGGCAAACGTTCATCATCGAACGGCCATTGCTCTTGTGCCAAATGTGCCGGGTCAGCGTTTCTCACTTGCTCACACAGACGCCGATCACGATCACCGATAAATCCGTCGTACAACTGTTGTTCCGGATCTTCACTCGGGGTGAAATCTTCGCTGGCATAAATAGCCGCGATTTTATCTTTCCAAACTTGTTGTGCGTCAGTTAGCCGCAGCGCGCGTTCCTGATAAAGCGCCATGTCCAGACCCAATCGTTGCTGATCGTCGGCGCGCAGTACCGATAACGGCGCGACGACCGGGCAGCGATTGATGTGAATAATCTTCAGCGGCACCGGCAATTCGCCCTCAAGCAAATCGTCACGGCGCGTGTACAGACGCTGGCGCAGGGTTTGTGCGTCGAGATCGAGCAAGCCCTGTGGATCGAGGTGCAAGTCGCAAACAATCAGCGCGTTGCGGTTTTTCGGGTGCCAGGTCAGCGGCATGACCACGCCGACATAACTGCGTGCCGCCGAGAAGCGTCCGGAGATGTGCACCAGCGGCTGCAACAGGCGAATCTGATCCATCACCTTCTGTTTGCTGCGCAACTGAAACAGCCAGTCATAGAGTTTTGGCTGCTTCTCGCGGATCAGTTTCGCCAGCGCAATGGTCGCGCGCACGTCCGACAACGCTTCGTGGGCATGGCCGTGATCGATGTTATTGGCGGCGGTCAGGCGTTCGAGCTTGAGGGTCACGCGGCCCTCGTCATCGGTCGGCCAGACCAGCCCGTCCGGGCGCAAGGCGTAAGCGGCGCGCACTACATCGATCAAATCCCAACGACTATTGCCGCCCTGCCATTCACGGGCGTAGGGATCGAAGAAATTGCGATACAGGCTGTAACGGGTCATCTCGTCGTCGAAACGCAAGGAGTTGTAACCCGCGCCGCACGTACCGGGCGCGGCCAATTGCGCGTGAACCCGGGTCATGAAATCGGCTTCGCTCAAACCTTTTTCGGCGAGCTGACTGGGGGTGATGCCGGTGATTGCGCACGCCGCCGGGTGCGGCAGGATGTCTTCGCTGGGCTGGCAGTAGAGGTTGACCGGCTCGTCGATTTCGTTGAGCTCGTGGTCGGTGCGAATCCCGGCGACCTGCAGCGGGCGGTCGTTACGCGGATTGATGCCAGTGGTTTCGTAGTCGTACCAGAAGATTGAAGTCACGGGCGGATCCTGAACTGAAGATCGGCAAAGTCTAGGCGCTCAACCGCCGTCGCGGCCAGTCTTGAAACATTCAAACACCTGGCGACACATGCTGTGCCATACATAGTTATGTCGTTCCCCCCCGAGAGGCTGCTAGCATCGGACGCACTTGCACTCAGAACAGGCGACATCAGGTAGCCCATGCTCGAGCCCACAGCACCGCCAAGGA
Source organism: Pseudomonas sp. NPDC088885 (assembly GCF_044750025.1). Classification (NCBI taxonomy): domain Bacteria; kingdom Pseudomonadati; phylum Pseudomonadota; class Gammaproteobacteria; order Pseudomonadales; family Pseudomonadaceae; genus Pseudomonas; species Pseudomonas sp. NPDC088885. The sequence goes on from NZ_JBIVJB010000026.1 coordinate 33,495, forward strand.
AAGCACCGCTGGCCCCGCCGCTGGATACGCGGCATCAGGTCGAAACGCCGGAAGGCATCGACCTGCCCCTGCGCCCTGCCGGGTTAATGGTACGGGCCGTGGCGTTCGCCATCGATCTGGGCATTCGCGGTGTGATCATGGGCGTGCTGTTTATCGCGTTGGCGTTCCTCGGCAAGCTCGGCATGGGCCTCGGTTCGCTGCTGCTGTTTGCGATCAGTTGGTGGTACATGGTGCTGTTCGAAGTGCTGCGTCAGGGACGCTCGCCGGGCAAACAGTGGATGGGCCTGCGCGTGGTGCACGATGACGGCACGCCGGTTGGCTGGTCGGCCTCGTTGTTGCGCAATCTGCTGCGCTTCGTTGATCTGCTGCCGTTCGGCTACTTCCTCGGCAGCCTCAGTTGCCTGCAACACCCGACCTTCAAACGCCTCGGCGACATCGCTGCCGGCACGCTGGTGGTTTACAGCGAACGCCCGCTGACGCGCCCGCAATTGCCTGACGCCGAACCCCGGCGCTCGCCCGTGCCGCTGACGCTCAGCGAACAACGTGCAGTGCTCGGTTTTGCCGAACGTCAGGGCGAACTGTCACCGGCGCGGGTCAATGAACTGGCCGCCCTGCTCGCCCAGCCGCTGCATATCTCCGCGCCCAAAGCCGTTGCCGAACTCAACGGCATCGCGCGCGGTTTGTTGGGCCCGACATGAAGCAGAGCCTTTTCGAAAGTCGCCACAAGGCCGAATGGGAGCGTTTTGCGCTGGCCCTCGAACGCCTTGAACGCGGCAAGGACACCTCGCAAATCGCCGGATTCCCGAGAACCTATCGACGTCTTTGCCAACATCTGGCGTTGGCGCAGGAACGCGGCTACAGCAGTTTCCTCATCGACTCGTTGCAGCAACACGTGCTGCGCGGCCATCAACAGCTGTACCGCCATCGCAGTCGCCTTGGCGCCAACCTGCTCAGTTTTATCCTCGCCGATTTCCCGCGACTGGTGCGCGCCGAATGGCCGTTTGTGCTGGTCGCCGCGCTGCTTTTTTTCGGCAGCCTGATCGGCGTCGGGGTGTTGGTGTATGTGTTTCCCGACCTCGTTTACAACCTGATTCCCGCCGATCAAGTGCGCGAGATGCAAGGCATGTACGACCCCGTCGCCGGCCACCTCGGGCGCCCCGCCGAACGCGCAGCCAGTGAAGACTGGGTGATGTTCGGTTACTACGTGATGCACAACATCGGCATCGCCTTTCAGACCTTCGCCAGTGGATTGTTGATGGGCGTGGGCAGCGCATTCTTTCTGTTCTACAACGGGCTGGTCATCGGCGCGGTGGCCGGGCATCTGACCGAGATCGGTTTCGGCCAGACCTTCTGGTCGTTCGTCATCGCCCATGGCGCTTTCGAACTGACGGCGATTGCTCTCGCCGGCGCGGCCGGTCTTGAACTCGGCTGGGCGTTGATCGCGCCCGGGCGCCTGACCCGCGCCGAGGCCCTGAAACGCGCGGCGCGCAAAAGCGTGTTGCTGGTCTGCGGGGTGATGTTGTTCCTGCTGATCGCGGCGTTCATCGAAGCCTATTGGTCGTCGAAAACCAGTGTCGCGCCGCTGACTAAATATCTGGTCGGCGCCGGACTCTGGACGTTGGTCGCGTGCTATCTGCTGTTCGCCGGAAGGACACGCCATGCGCCTGAGTGACGCCACCGTGGTGATCCGCCCGCGCACGACTTGGGAAGCCATGGATCTGGGCGTGCTCATGTGTCAGCAACATCGACGCTTGCTGATGACCAGTTGGGCGATCGTCACCTTGCCGCTGTTCGCCCTGCTCAGCCTGGTGTTTTGGGATTCGCCGACGCTGGCCGTGTTTATTTTCTGGTGGCTGAAACCGGCGTACGAACGCCTGCCGTTGTACATCCTGTCCAAAGCGCTGTTCGGCGAAACGCCCACCCTCAAACAAGCACTGCGCGAATGGCCGCGCCTGCTCAAACCGCAACTGCTGGCCAGCCTGACCTGGCGTCGCTTGAGCTTCAGCCGCAGCTTTCTGCTGCCGGTGGTGCAACTCGAAGGCCTCGACGGCAACGCTCGCCAACAACGCCTGCAAGTGCTGTTGCAGCGCAACGCCGGCGCGGCGCAATGGCTGACCATCATTGGCGTGCATCTGGAGACTGCGCTGTGGATCGGCTTGATGGTGCTGTTCTATCTGTTGCTGCCGCAGCAAGTGGAAACCGATTGGGACTGGCAGTCGCTGATTCTCTCGGCCGATCACGAATGGCGCTGGCTCGAACACCTGACCAACGCTTTTTATGCGCTGGTGCTGGTGGTGTGGGAACCGATCTACGTCGCCTGCGGATTCAGCCTGTATCTGAACCGCCGCACGCAACTGGAAGCGTGGGACATCGAACTGGTGTTCCGGCGTTTGCGCCAGCGCCTGAACAACGGCGTGCTCGGTCTGTTACTGGCGATCTGTCTGGTGCTGCCGAATGTGCCCTCGGTCTGGGCGGCTGAACCCGACAGCCGTCCGGATGCACCGCGTTTGTTAAATCAGCCGCTGACCAGTCAGGCCTCCCACGACAGCATCAAGGCCTTGCTCGAACAACCACCGTTCAAGAACAAGGAATCGGTCACCCGCTACCGTTTTGGCGATGACCCGGCAGCGCCGGCCAAAGACGCAAAACCCGGCGACGCACCGCAATGGTTGAAAACCCTGCTGGGCTGGCTCGACGGTCGACACTTCAATGGGCTGGCCAAGCTGATCGAGGTGCTGTTGTGGGGTGTGCTGATTGCCTTGATCGGTTGGCTGATCTGGCGTTACCGCGAGTTTCTCCGGGCCTTCGTCAGTCGCCGGCCGAAACTGCCAGCGCTGCCAAAACGAGCGGTGCCGCAGCAAGCGTTCGGTCTGGATTTGAACCGCGAAACCTTGCCCGACGACATCGCCGCCAGCGCCGAACAACTCTGGCTCAGCCAACCGCGCGCGGCGTTGAGCCTGCTCTATCGCGGTCTGCTCAGCCATCTGCTGCATGACTTCGATCTGACGCTGAAACCTGCCGACACCGAAAATCAGGTGCTGGCGCGTGTAGAACAACTGCAACGACCGGAGTTGCTCGCTTTTAGTCGCAACCTCACTGTGCACTGGCAGAACATGGCCTACGGGCACCGAGTCCCGGCTGCGCATCTGCAACAGGAATTGTGCGACGGCTGGCGCGCCTTGTTTGGCCACGGAGCTGCCCGTTGAATCGCCGTACCCTGTGCTGGGTCGGCGCAGTGCTCGTCGCACTGCTGATCGCATTGAGTGTGTTTCTGTTTCTCAAGGCCAAGCCTTATCAGGAAGAAGTCGATCACGGCCCGTCCCCTGCTGCCCAAGCCAATCCGTATCTGGCGGCGGAAATGTTTTTGCGTGAGCGCGGCCTCAAAGTCAGTCATGCCGAAAGCCTTTCCGTACTGCCGGATATCGACCCACGCCGACACACGCTGCTGCTGTTCAACGACCGTTCACGCATGACCCCACGCCAGGTCGAGCAAGTGTTGAACTGGACGCGGGCCGGCGGGCGACTGGTGTTCGTCGCTGAATCGCTGTGGGATGAGCAGACCAAACAGAGCAACGACCTGTTGCTCGATCGCGTGCAACTGCATCAATCCCTGAGCAAGGATCTCAAGGATCCGCCCAAAGACCTTGAGCAAGACCCCTTCCCGAAATTGACCAAGCTGTATGTGGAGGATGAAGACGCGCCGGCCTATGCCGGCTTCGACACGGACTTCCACCTCGACGACCCGAAAAACCTCGCGCAAGCCTGGGCCAACAGCGGCAAAGCCACGCACATGATGCAACTGCCTTACAGCCTCGGCTCGATCACCGTGGTCACTGACGCCGAGCTGTGGAAAAGCCAGACCATCGCTCAATACGACAATGCCTGGCTGCTCTGGTACCTGAGCGCCGACACCGACGTCACGCTGATCTACAACAGCGAACACGACGGTTTGCTGACCTTGCTCTGGCGCTACTTCCCGCAGGCCATCGTCGCCCTGCTCGCCTTGATCGGCCTGTGGTTGTGGCATGTCGGTGTGCGCCACGGCCCGCTTCAGGCGCCAGCGCCGAGCGGCCGCCGACAATTGCAGGAACACCTGCGTGCCAGCGCGGATTTCCTGCTGCGCCACAACGGTCAGCAAGCGCTGCTGCAAGCCTTGCAACAAGACGTGTTGCGTCGCGCGCGCCGTCGCCATCCCGGTTTTGATCGATTGAACGTTGCCGAACAATGGCTGGCACTGTCACGCCTGACCCGCCAGCCCACCCGCGCCATCAGCCAGGCCCTGAGTCCGGTTCCGAACCAGCGTTTGTCCAGCGCCGAGTTCTGCCGTCAGGTCGCCCACCTGCAAACCTTGAGGAACACGCTATGATCTGGAGCGTTGCGACAGTTAGATCTATGTGATATCTAAATCATAGCTCTGAGGATTGGGAGTGAAGGGCTGCAGTAGCAGCCTTCACACCATCCACGCAGACAGAGCCTCAGATTGATTGGTCGGCAACAGGGTGAAAGATGGAACTTGTTTGGGGAACCAAAGATTTGGTGATCGCCGGGCAACCTTATCAAGGGTTTCCGATTCTGCTGTGGGACTCCATGGAGAGCTGCAGCCAAGCCAACCAATTCTTCCGCTACTACCTCCTTCGTGGGGCCATTGGTTCAAAGGAATCCTGGCCGAATACCGGACGGGCGCTGTACGACTTCTTCTGCTTCCTGCAAGCCCATGATCTGGATTGGCGAGACGTAGATCGCGGTGAAGCCAAAAGCCTTGCTGCTGCCTACAGAGACTACTGCCTAGAGAATTGCGGGCTGGCCCGGAACACTACTCGCCAGCGACTAACGTACATCTGCAAGTTCTACGAGTTCGCCCTGGATAAAGGCTGGGTCAAGCGCCTGCCATTCGGCCATGAAGAGCGCACCGTAACGCACGAGCCCAGCTTCCTGGAGCATGTTGGTGCCAGTGGAGGTAAAGCGCTGGTGAATGACGTGATGCCGCGTCGTCACAAGCCATTGCCCAAGTTCCTGAGCATGGCCCAGACCAAGTCGCTCCTGGCGGCAGCGGAGAACCCACACCACCGGATGATGATTCGGTTAGCGTTGCATACGGGATTGCGTCGTAACGAACTTGCCACCTTTCCAGTGGCATATGTTTTTGACCCTGACAAAGCAGGGCGAACCGAGCGCAATCTCCGAATTAAGCTTGACCCGTGCGATGGTACCGGCATGGAGACCAAAGGTAGCAAGGAACGGAAAATCTGGGTCAGCCGCAAATTCATGGCCGAAATCTACCGCTACGTGTCCAAGGTACGAGGCGAGCGCGCATCTCTGAGCAAAAACCAAAAGGCACTGCTCCTCAACCATCTCGGAGAGACCTACGGAAGCGCCGGCAAGAGCCTGAACCGGATCATCAGCGAGACCGGGAAGTTAGCTGGAATTGAAGTCCATACGCACATGCTGCGGCACACCTACGCAACCCACACCCTGGTTAACCTTCAGCGTAACCCTCAAAACGGACTCGATCCCCTGGTGTACCTGCAGCGTCAACTTGGACACAGCTCGATTCAGACCACCATGGTGTATCTGCACCTGATCAACGAAATGGCCGATGAAGCCGTGCTTGCGTATGACGACGAGCTGAATGAAATGGCGGGAGCAGCCTGATGGGGAAGCGCAAAGTATTTACTAAGACTGACCTTAGCGTCCCGCAAGTCGAGCACAGCCTCGATACTGCAGGCAACGTGGTCATCTTGCCCGACGCTATCCCTCCGCAAATCACTATGGTTAACTTTGGGCGCAACTCAAGCTCCCTCAGGAGATTCGATTTCGCCCGATGGTACGGTGCAGGAATCGATGCCATCACCTACTCCTGTCAGCGTCAAATTGAGCGTTTCTTGGCGGGTCAAGACGGCATTGTCTCGGGTGCTACTGTTGTAAACTACTGCAACTGTGGATTGGTGTTTTTCCTCGATTACTGCACTCTCCAAGCGACAGCGTTCGAGCGCGACTTAACGTTGAATGATGTGAACCGAATCCTTATCGACGGCTTTCTTGGCCACCTATCTGGACGGGGCACATCGACTACCACTCAGAAAAACTACTACTCAAAAACCAAAGCAGTTCTTCTTGCTCTTGCACGGCGTGGGCTCTTGCCTTTGATCGCATCTGGCGATGCAGCCACTTTTCCCCGCAATCCATTTCCGAACTCCAACCGCAAGATGAAGGGCGAGATAGCGCTCTCGAAGCGCGAGCGGCAAGAATTTGCGGCGGCATTGCGACATAGCATCAAACCCATATGGATCGATGGCACTCCGATCACTAGCGACCTGTTGGTATATGCCTTACTTGTCATAGCTCTACACACTGGACGTAATCTCACTCCCTTGCTGGAAATGGGCCGCAATTGCTTGCGCCCGCATCCTAAAGAGGACTCCGTCTTCTTGGTGCTGTGGAAGCGGCGAGGCTACAACACAAGTAAAGTAGTTTTGCGGGCTGAATCGAAAACTGAGCGTCTGCTAGAGGCAATGCCCAGCGTCAGAACCAACGTAGAACGCTTGATCCGCCGAGTAATGGTGCTGACTGAGCCATTGGATTCAGAGGCTCCGAATGACCTCAAAGGACGCGTGTGGCTGTTCCGCAACTGCTCGATACACTCATCAGGCCAAGTTACAACGCTGGTTAACAACTCTTTGGAGTTACCTATTGATCGCCTTGTAGCCAAATATGCCTTAAAGGATAGCGAAGGAAATCCACTGCGCATCAACATCTCCCGCCTGCGTAAAACCTTTGCCAACCGAATCTTCGAGCTGACGGATGGCGATCTCGCCACCACCGCCTCCGCACTTGGCAACACCCCACGGGTAGCCGATCAAAACTATCTAGCGCCCAGTGAGGATGCCCGACGAAACTGGACGTTCATGGGAGAAATGCTAGTGCAGGAGTTGCTGACTGCGACCATCGGCGCGACCTACAAAGACACTCCTCTAGGTCGCTGTGGCGACCCAGTGAATGGTCAGTTCGCCCCAAAACGTGAAGGCGCGACCTGCATGAACTTCATGAACTGCCTGCGCTGTAAACACTACGCAGTGACCGCCGAAGACCTGTACAAACTTTTTAGCTTCTACTTCCGCGTACTGAGTGAACGCTCCCGAGTGGACAAGCGGCGCTGGGCTCGCGATTACGCACACATCCCTCGTCTAATAGACCATTACATCGTCGCCGAAGGACTGCGTCGTGGCACATTCAAGGCTGCAGCAGTTGATTCCGCTCGTGAGCGCGCCCGTATCCAACCACACCCGTTCTGGTCAGTTGATCTCATCGACAGCCTGGAGGTCTTTTCATGAGTGACAACACCTCGGAAGAATTAGCTTGGTCGATAATCACCGCTCAGCCTGGCGATGTGCGTGGGATTTCCGACTCAGATCGCGACAACCTGATCATCACCGCCACCCAGGTCGACGGACAATGGGTCATCCTCAGCCGCTACAGTGACGATATTTGGCAGCTTAACGGTTTTCCTAGCAACATCCCGGCCGGGAAGAGGCAGCTCATCTTCGGCAGCCTGCCACCGGCATTCCGCGCGACGATGAAGGCGATCATCTATCGATATATGCGACGTGGGCGTAGCGGAGCGGATCGGCCTAAGGGCGGGACTCTTCGCATATACTTTGATTGTGCAGCCCCATTCTTGCGGCATTTGGAAATGCTTGGGATCGAACATATGGGTGCGGTCACTCCCATTATCGCAGCGACCTATCTGGCGGCCTGCAGGGCTCATAGGCTCCCCAAATCGAGCAAGCCACTGTCGCTAGACTCACTAAGTCATCGCTACCAAGCGGTAGAGGCGATCTATGAGCTCAGCCAATACACCGACGACCCAATACTGCAACATCCCTGGCCCGATACCTCTGCAAAAGGTTTAGCGGGAATTATCGGTAGGGTCAGTGGAGGGAAAACGCCCCTGATCCCGGATGACGTGTTCTGCACCTTGTTCGAAAAGGCTCATCAGCAAGTGGAACGAGGCAAGCTATTGCTCGACCTGCGCGATGATTTGAAGGGCATCGCATCGAAGGTTGGGGCCCAAAACATCTTTGACGTAATACGAAGTAAAAACCGGCATCTGGCTGCCATGGGCTGGGCAGGAGGCTTGAAGATATTCAATAAGTCACTCTTAGACCTGCGCACGGCTTGCTACATCGTCCTCGCGAGCACCTCAGGTTGCCGCAATCACGAGTTGTCCAACCTGCAATCGGGAGCGCACCGCCGTACTGAGGACGACGAGGGGACGATCTATCACTGGATGCGTTCTAAATCCGAAAAAACCGGTGAAGGAACTCATGACTGGATGATCCCAGAGGCCGCAGTGCGAGCTCTGCGCGTTATGGAACGCTGGGCTGCGCCCTTCCAAGCGATGATCGCCGACGAAATCATTCAACGGCGTCGAATCAATCCGCAGGATTCAGAAATCGCTGAGGCTTACAGACATCGTAATTCGCTTTTCCTAGGAGTCTATACGACTGAGGGCAACCAAGTCCGCACACTATCGGTCAGCGGTTGGGGCGCCCTCTTGAAAGCATTCGCCAACGATTGCGGGTTGAATTGGAACCTAGCCAGCCATCAATTTCGGAGAAAGTTCGCTAACTACGCAGCGCACAGCCGTTTTGGCGACTTGCGCTACCTAAAGGAGCACTACGCTCACTGGTCAATGGACATGACGCTCGGTTATGCCATGGACGATAGCTGGGGACAGCATCTGGATCTTGAGCTGTACATGGAAATCCAAGATGAGCTGGAAGATATCAAACTAGGCGTCGTCGACAATTGGATGGGGGAAGAATCGTTGGCAGGAGGCTACGGGCGCGCCATCAAAGGATGGCAGCGGGAGCCGCAAAATCTGCTGATCTTCAAAGATCACGCATCGATGTTGAAATCCATCGCTGAAAGCACTGCTATCCGCAGCAATGGCCATGCTTGGTGTACGGCGGACAACGACGGCTGCGTCGGCAATACACTTGAACGTACCCGCTGTAGCGGTTGCGACCATTCAGTGATCGGACACGCCCACGCGCCTATCTACCAGCGACTCTACGATGACCTTAAAGAACTGCTGAACTGCAAGGACATTGGTGAAGGAGGTCGCCAACGCGTTGAGCGCGACCTGAAGCGCTGCCGAGAGGTTTTGGTACAGCTGGGCGTGCCTCCAAAGGATCTAAGCGCATGAAGAGCAAGGACAAATCAGCCAATTACAAGCCTGCCGTGGATCGAACGAAGGATCTGAAGCTAGCCATCTATTCTATCCAAAAAGGTCGTTCTCGTAGCGGCGAAACAAAGCTGACCATCGCCGCTGTGGCTCGTGAGGCCGGAGTATCGACGGCACTCATCCATAATTACTATCCAGCAATCGCAGAGGCTATACGAGAGCTCCAGGGACGATCCAGTCGTGCCATGCGGGATGTCAAACATCAAGATCTTATTGCTGAGCGTCAGAAGTCTGCGGGCTACCGTCATGAGATTGAGGAGCTTCGGGCCAAGCTCGCGACTATCGCATCCATCAATGAGGTACTGCTGTACGAGAATCAGACGCTAAAGGCTAAGGTGAAAGAACGAAACGTGGTTGAAATGGTTTCGCCTACCCGCAAAGATAAATCTCGCATCTGACGAAGTCCTCCGCTAATGGAAATCAAAAAAATCCAAATATCGGTCGCTGTGGGGATGGCAGTTACCTCCCCCCCTCAGATACGGACTTACGGACTACCACCTGAAACTCCTACAACCTCGTGTATGTGGTGCGAAAAGATCCTCATCCTCATCCTCATCCGCATCGCTGAATCGCCCTCTTTCAACCTGCCTTTCTTAAGCTCAACGATCACTCTGCGGCCTGAGTTTAGGGCACGCGACACGATGCACCTCAAGATGCTGCACCCGAGGCTGTCTTCTGGCGACGAGGTAGCGTTGCGCAAAACGTATGATCTTTGCGCACAGGGAGTTGTGTCCCGATCATTTGATCATCGCACCGTTCGGTAATCATCAACGCTGCGGTAGTGGTGTCATGCCCTAGCAGGGACGGCTGTCGTTAACCAAGCCATGTCTACGACAGGTCTTGGCCATGCGGGCTTTCATCCTCACGCTTTCAGCCTGCCGGCTTGCGCGCTCCGCTTGCCTTTCAGTTCAAATGCATTAACTGCATTGGCTGGATGAAGCTTAAATCGATTGTTGCCAGCATGTTTGATCACAGGATGGCGTGGTTAGCCGCAGGAGAGCGAGTCAGTGAACAGTTTTATCGAGCTGCCGGAGCAAGTGTGGGGAATTTGACAGCTTTGACACGGGGCAACGTGCATGAGCTCGAGGCTTTCGAAGGCCTCGCCTCACTGCTCAGTGCCGACCGCTTCGGTGCTCTGGTTTTACAGTTAGCTTGCGAATATCCGGTCAAAATCGACGAGCCCTACCAATCTATACCCAAACAGCAGCACAGCTCGGTCATAGGGATGAGTGACGCTCCCTTCGAGGTGCTCCGCGTCGTGTGCGAAGTCGTCATTAGCCGAGTTCCTGAGCTGCTGCGGGTACCCTCATATCGCCATCGACATGAGAGTCGCACGACCATTTCCCATGGGCTGTGGGTAGCTCTACTAGAGCGGGCCAATGGAGACATTTTTCTAGTCGACCCTGTTAGGTCGCATGCCTCTGACGGGCGCTCGCCTGCTGATACTGTTACCCCTTTCCAAGACTGGTAGCTGAAAACCAGGCAATGCTTGACCAGGATTTTTTACTCGTACGGGAGCGCGAAGGTTTATCAGCCACCGACGCCGTAGAAAGCTTAATCGCACACAGACGGGGCGCTCGCGATAGCTGGCAGGATGCAGCGGTGGATGAGTAGCTTCTGGCGCAGGGGGGGGCATTCGTAGGGTGCAATGTTCGGTAATGCCCCGCACGGCCTCCTTGTTTTAGCTAGAGCTATCAACGTCCGCTCTGAGCGCTCTATGCCTCTCAAGGTGGGCCATCTCGGATTCCCACTTGCGCAGAAACTTCTCCCAGTCGCCAGCATATGGCGCTTCGGGGAGTCGCGTTGATCCGATGCTCGCCTGAAGGAAGCGCTCTCTCCATGGCTGGGGAATATTCATTTCCAATACTATGTCGAGGCCGCACTGGTGAGGCTGCACTGGGACAGAGTCACGAACCTCGTTGAGCTCAAGTGGCTTATCGGTGAAGGATTCGCCGCTTAGCTCTTTATCGTCGAGCTCATCAAGGATGGCCAAGGCGTCGGCTGCCTCCGAATCACCAGGAAGGAATCTGGCGATCTCCCGAAGGGCTTTTCGCCTGGCGCTTTCCAGCTTCCGGAGTTCATCGTGGGTCATTTCAGCCTCCTTCAGGTCGGTTGAAGCTGGGCTTCGGTAGTGGCGTGCCGCCGTTGGCGGAGGGCTGTCGTAAACCGAGCCGTAGCATACTACGTCTCGGCCCTTCGGGCTGACATCCCGCACGCCTGCGCGCTCCGCTTGCCTTTTGAGTTTTATCACAGACTGTAACGTAACTTTTGACTTGTAACGTAAGCAGCGTTACAGAGCGTAGAGTTACGTTACAGACCAATCATCACCGATCATATGGTGGAGCATGAAATCCGCTTCGAACGCTGAAAGCGCTGTACTTAGCAAAGCATTTATCCGGGCCGGCGAAGGGCTGGGGATTGCTGACGCTGAACTTTCAGCTGTCTTAGGCGAGGATGTTTCCTCGGTGCAGCTTTTACGCCATGGACATGAACTGCTTCGTCCGGGCAGTGACGCGTGGAGCCGTGCTTTGCTTTTAGTTGAGGTGTATCAGTCATTACTCGCAGCCGTTGGTGACGAGCGAAATGCAAGAAACTGGCTCGGCAGCGAGAATCGTGGACTGTGTAGTCGACCTCGTGGCCTCATCAAAAGCAGAACGGGTCTCGAACAAGTTGTCCAATATCTAGCGGCTAATCGCTCACTCACCTAACACCTGCGGTGAAGCCGGCCAGGTGGTCAATGCATGCCGATTGACCACCGCGCCTTAAGCTTTTATGGCCCAGCACATCAGCGCCCGTCGCTGAGAGTAGTAGATCCCAGATATCTTTTGCTGAAGCTCTGTGATGAGCAGTCGACGTCAATGGAGAACGGTATGAACTTGTGTAGAAGATGCGTTGAATTCGTGTGGGCTGACAAAAGATCTAGCTCAGAGCAAGCGAGGGATCGCGCCTTCGTTGCTGCCCTTAATAAGCTGCAGTCTCTCCGCGTGACACCTGATGGCGGCATGTCGATTGACCCTGACGAGATACGGGGGAAAGTGATAGCGAGTCGACGGTCACTGAAGCGATTCGTGCGTTGAGATGCGGTCTTGCTGATGTATTGAGCCGAGCCGTAGGCTCGAAGGAGCGATGGCAGGACAGCATTAGATCGTGCTCGCCCCCGCCTTGTGAACTAGACCAGCCCCCATTGCTCCATTTCCAATCAGCTATTTTAACAAGGCTGTCTTCTACTTGCCGGGAACCGGTATTTTCCGCTATGCATTTAGAGACAGCAGATTTTGGCACCAGGGAATCGGCCTCAGTCGCAGCGCTCCCCCGCGCTAATTTTTGAGCGCTAAACAGACATCCGTTAACGACCCCAAACTGGGTCACTAAGTGGCAAAAGCTAGGTTAGTGTCCCTTTTAAGGGACATTAAGTGAGGTCGTGTCTAGCTGCTGAAGTAATCCAGCCCCTGACCTTCGGGGTTAATATGTTGCAGCATACCCAGAGGAAAAGAACCCTAATCAGCGAGGCGGGTCTGCGCTTGAACCACTCTCGAAAATGGATCCTATGCCGGCGCAACGCAGCGTTGTAATACTCGCTCTGGGGAGGTACGCCGCCCGAGGAGTGCTTTATTTGATCATCGGTATTTTCGATTTGCTGGCAGTGCAAGATTCGACGAAGTCATCGTGCCGCTGGCAGAGAAATTCTCGTATCAGTTCGGCAGTTCGCTTTGCGCTTGTGACCACGAAAAAATGCCCCTCGCCCTCAAGAATGTGTAGTTCGGCACGGCGAATAGTGCGTCGCAGTATATGCGCGTTATATACCTGCACGAGGGTGTCGCGCTCGCCTGTGAGGATCAGCGTGCGTGTTCGCAGCCGGAAGAGCCGATGCAAGCTTGTCCACCCGGCCAATGCAGCGAGCTGGTAGTAATAAGCGCGCGGATTAACGGTGAGCATGCCTTTCACTACACCGAAGCGCAGTAGTGTCTGTATCGAATTACGCGAGCCCTCTCTCTTGTCCAGTTGGACACCTTTGCTGCTGCCAAAAAAATCCACTATGTCGGCGGGCTTCACCAGCATAACCGGGCCGGCGGAGGTAGCTGCGAGGATCAGCCTGCGTACCATGCTCGGGTGACGAAGAGCGAATTCTTGAGCCAGTGCACCTCCCCAACTCACCCCGAACACATCCACCTGGTCGATTCCCAATTGCTGGAGCATCTCTGCAATCACGTCGGCATGGCGCGGCAGGCGAATGGGCCAACGGGGCATTTGCGACTTGCCGACCCCTGGCACGTCCAGCGTGATGGTCGTGAAGTCTTCCAGTTCATCGCGCAACGGATCGAAGGTACGAATCAAGCCACCTAAACCATTGAGCAAAAGCAGCGGCGAGCCTTGACCGCAGATAGAAACATTCAACTGCAAGCCCTTAGCTATTAGCCTGTGCGTTGTCATGCTTTCTCCTTGCTGCACGCAATGGGGAGGCAGTAGTGGGGAGAGTTAGGGGGAAGTTCCGAAGAAAACCGCAGCCGCTGATTTATCGGCCATGGGCTTCTCCCTTAAGAATCAAGCAGGATGGACGCTGATATTGCCCCAATTACAACAGGCTTTTGAGTCTTGTTCTCGTCATTATCTTCAACTCGCGATCTAGCTAAATGCGCTCCCCTAAAAGGGAGGAAAAAACGAAAAAAACCTCTGGCTTGCAAACACCACAGCCTCGTGACAAATGGTCGATCTGTTCTCATTTTTTTCCTAGGGATGCGACTGTAACGTAAGGAAATGAATGGACTTCTCGACAAATTCCCAGTGCCTACTACTTTTAGTTGTGCCTGCGCTTATCACTTTAGGTTTAGCGCATTCCGACTAACAAGGAGCACGGACGATGAAGTTGGCGAAGAATTCAATAGCTCAGATTCATTCCCATGGGGTTGCACGACCTCTCAGAGGCGTAGGGCTAATGTGCTCGTTCGTAACGGCATTTGCCTTGGCATCCCAAGCATTTGCAGCGGAAGCTGAGAAGCCGAAACCGGCAACACAATTCACCAAAACGGCCAATGAGGCGCTGCTCAAAGAGCTGCCGTTCAATGACAAAACCTCATTCGAACTGGCGCACAAGGGCTTCATCGCGCCGCTGCCTACCGGCGTGATCAAAGGTCAGTCGGGCAATGTGATCTGGGATCCGGCTAAATACAACTTCATCAAAGAAGGCGAAAAAGCGCCGGATACCACGAACCCGAGCCTATGGCGTCAGTCCCAACTGATCAATATCTCCGGGCTCTTCGAAGTAACCGATGGCATCTACCAGGTTCGCAACTACGACCTGTCGAACATGACCATCGTTGAAGGCAAAGACGGCATTACCGTTTTCGATCCGCTGATTTCTACCGAAACCGCCAAGGCCGCGCTGGATCTTTACTACCAACACCGCCCGAAAAAACCTGTGGTGGCAGTGATCTACACCCACAGTCACGTTGACCACTACGGCGGTGTGCGTGGTGTAGTAAATGAAGAGGACGTGAAGGCTGGCAAGGTGAAGATTTATGCTCCGCTTGGGTTTGTAGAGCATGCAGTATCCGAGAACGTAATGGCCGGTACGGCAATGAGTCGTCGGGCCAGCTACATGTACGGCAACTTGCTGCCACCTACCCCAACCGGTCAACTGGGCGCCGGTTTGGGCACCACAACGTCGGCAGGTACGGTTTCACTGATTCCTCCTACCGACATCATCAAGGAGACTGGCGAAACTCGCGTCATCGATGGCCTGACGTATCAGTTCCTCTATGCGCCGGGCAGTGAAGCTCCTGCCGAGATGCTTTATTACATCAAGGAAAAGAAAGCACTCAACACTGCAGAAGATTCCACCCATACCCTTCACAACACGTACTCGCTGCGTGGCGCGAAGATCCGCGAGCCTCTGCCATGGTCGAAATACCTGAACGAGGCACTTAAGCTGTGGGGCGACGACGTTCAAGTGATGTATGCCATGCACCACTGGCCAGTGTGGGGCAACAAGGAAGTCCGCGAGCAACTGTCTTCCCAGCGCGACATGTACCGCTACATCAATGATGAAACCCTGCGCATGATCAACAAGGGTTACACCATGGTCGAGATCGCGGAGCAGTTCAAACTACCGAAGGAAATCGCCAACAAGTTCTCCAACCGTGGGTACTACGGTTCGGTGAACCATAACGTCAAAGCGACCTATGTTTTGTACATGGGTTGGTTCACTGGTAACCCAGCAACCTTGAACGAATTGCCGCCGGTGGAAGGTGCCAAACATTATGTCGAGATGATGGGTGGCGAAGATGCCGTTCTGAAGAAAGCGAAAGAATACTTCGATAAGGGCGAATTCCGCTGGGTCGCGGAAGTGGTCAACCATGTGGTGTTTGCAAACCCGAGCAACCAAGCGGCTAAAAATATGCAAGCCGACGCACTGGAACAACTGGGTTACCAAGCTGAAAGTGGGCCATGGCGTAACTTCTATCTCACCGGTGCCAAAGAGCTGCGCGAAGGTGTGATGAAGCTACCAACACCTGATACCGCCAGTCCTGACACCGTGCGAGCCATGGATCTGGACTTGTTCTTTGACTTCCTGGCAATGCGCTTGGATGGGTCAAAAGCAGATGGCAAACGTGTATCGCTCAATTTCGACTTCACTGACCTGAAAAAGAAATACTCGGTGGAAATGGAGAATGGTGTGCTCAATCACACTGAAGGCGTTGAAGCCAAGGACGCCGATGCAAAAATCACTCTCACTCGAGACACTCTTAACAAGATCGTTTTGAAGGAGACTACTTTGAAAGATGCAATAGCCTCCGGTGATATCAAAGTTGACGGTGCGCAAGGCAAACTGGAGGAACTGGTGTCCTACATGGACAACTTCGAATTCTGGTTCAACATTGTAACGCCTTAAAAAAGTAGCCGTGAAGTTTGAATGTCGGCAGCGTGAGAATGCTGCCGACATCATGCAAGATGAATAGAATCGTCTGGAGCATTCATATGCAAATCAAATCATTGTCCGCATCTTTGGTTTTAATGACGGTGGCTCTCTCCGGATGCGCCGATAAATACGTAGATCCCACTCAGTATTCTGGGTTTTTAAAGGACTATAGTATTTTGAAAGAAGACAAGTCGCCTTCGGGAGCGGCTGTGATGCGCTGGATTGATCCGAAAGTGGATGTAAAGCACTACACCAGCGTCTATATCGAACCGAGCCAGCTCTATCCTAAACCTCAACCTACGGCGAAATTGCCGCTGAAGACATTGCAAGGCATCACCCAATACTACGATCAAACCCTTAAAAACGCATTTTCGCGGGAGCTAACTTTAGCCTCCGCACCTGGCCCAGGTGTACTTGTGGTGCGACCAGCTATCACAGCTGTGAGCGCAGAAACCAAAGGCCTTCGTCCTTACGAGGTGATCCCAATCGCCTTGGTCGCAGCAGGCGTCAGTGCGGCGACCGGTATCCGAGACCAAGATACGAGCCTAGCGACCGAAGCTGCATTTCTCGACGGTAGTGATAGCAGAGTGGTCGCAGAAGTAGTGCGTAAGGGCGCGGGTGCGGATCTGGATAACTCCGCCCAAGTCATGCAGGCGAATGACTTTAAAGCCGTGCTAGATGTGTGGGCTCAGGATATTGCCAAATCCTTCCATTTACTCAAGAACAAGTAATGGAATCCGGTCGTCAGATTGTTCTGCCGAACTTCAGCGTACCAATGCGCTATCTACAACGCAGACACGATACTGATGACCGAATTTCTAACTGATCTTCAATAGAAAGAAGCGAAGTTCGTCTGGGCATGACCCCTCGCAGAGGATGCGTATGTTTCGAAACAATCACTCCGGCAGGTTTGGCTTTTCTACATTGGCCTTAGGCTTGAGCTTGATCACAGGGGACGCTTGTGCAGGCGGTATCCTGGTTTATGAGGCGGGGCAGGAAGGTAATGGTCTGGCTAATGCAGGATCCGCAGCGCTCGCAACCGATCCCAGCGTGCTCATGAGCAATCCGGCGGGTATTACTCAGTTGTCAGGCACCCAGATCAGCGCAAATGCGCAGGTCATTCTGGGTGATTTGGGTTTCTCTCGCGACAGTGGCAATCAGTTCGACGGCAATGAAGGCGGCAACGCCTTGCAATACCTGCCAGGCGCCAGTTTTTTTATCAGCCATCAAATCGATGACCGCTCCGCCATTGGCTTCGGCATGTATGGCAACTTTGGGCTAGCACTTGATTATGACGATGACTGGGCTGGTCGCTACTTCAACCAAGAAGCAGCGATCATCGGCATCTCATTTCAACCAACGCTCGCACACAAATTCACAGATGACCTCTCCATTGGTATCGGCCCCCGCATCATGTACGGCTATTACCGGAACGAGACAGCTATCAACAACAACCTTCTTGGGTTGCGCGATAGCCCTGATGGTCAGCTTGAGTACAAGGATACCGACGTCGGAGTAGGGGTTAACTTCGGTTTACTCTACAGGCTGAGCGAGCGCACCCAGATTGGTCTCGCCTATACCAGCAAAATCGACTTGGAGTTCAAAGATAAGCCCGACGTGCGCAAAGTCGATAACCCGATCATCAACGCAGCGTTACGCCGCTTGAATGTTGACTCTCTGGAATTGGACATGTCGGTTCCGCAGACGGTAGTGGTCAGTGTCGCGCACGATCTCGATCCGCAGTGGAAGCTGCTGGGCAGTCTCGGTTGGCAGGACTGGAGCGAGTTTGGCAACATCGGGGTTGAAGTTGACGCCAACGCTGCCGACGTAAGCCGTTCCGCTGACCGGAAGTATAAGGATACTTGGCACGCTTCTGTTGGGGCCCAATATCAGGCGACCTCAAAGCTACGCTGGAGCATGGGTGTAGGTTACGACACTTCGGCGGTCGACGATAAAGACCGCACCGTTGACAACCCTATGGGGGAAGCTTGGCGTCTGGCCACAGGTATTAATTACCAAGTCGATGAAGGGCTGGACATACACGCGGCCTATACATTGGTTTGGCTGGGAGATATGGAGGTCGAGCAAACGAAGGCGCGCTCGGGCGACAGCCTTTCGGGAACCTACCGTAATTCGGCCTTGCACATCATTGGTGGTGGAGCGAACTGGCGCTTCTGAGACGATACTTCAATTCTCTGATGCGTCTGCGGCACTATTGGAGGTTTAATATGAAAGCTGTCATGCAAACTATAAAGCACGAAGTAATGAAGGCGATACCGCCGACCATTTTCTTCTTCGTGATACTGCATATCGTAGCCGCCATCCGTGCACTTATGATGAAGGGCACGGGCGTTTCGCTTCCAGTCTCAGGTTCGATCTTGCTCGCCTCGTTGGTGCTCGGGAAGTCCGTCCTAGTCGCT
The DNA here is from genome assembly GCF_044750025.1 of Pseudomonas sp. NPDC088885. Classification (NCBI taxonomy): domain Bacteria; kingdom Pseudomonadati; phylum Pseudomonadota; class Gammaproteobacteria; order Pseudomonadales; family Pseudomonadaceae; genus Pseudomonas; species Pseudomonas sp. NPDC088885. The sequence goes on from NZ_JBIVJB010000026.1 coordinate 52,078, forward strand.
GATATGCTTCCCTTCATTAATCGCTTTCCTGAAAAGCCACTGATCTGGAATGTCAGTTGGAAGACCGTCATGTACGCCTTGGTCGCGTTGGTTGTTCACTATCTGGAACGACTCTACGAATATTGGAAAGAGGCACCATCCTTCATGGATGCTAACTCTGCGTTGTGGGCGTCCATGAACTGGCCTCAATTCTGGGCAGTGCAGATTCTGCTCATTACCCTGATATTTGTGTATTGCGTCATGTCGGAGTTGGCACGTGCATTAGGGCGTGGCCGTTTGAAAAGAATGTTTTTGGGCCCTCTACCTACACCAATTTCTGAACCGTGAAACGTCGAATAAATTGAGTATTGCAAAAGGCTCCATAGGCGCTTTCCAATCAATGTCCATCAACACCTAAACCCGTATCCACATCACGCGTTTTTTCGCCGATTCCAGGTGCTCAGCAATGAAAATCAAATCTCAATTGAAGTACACGTACCCGGCTTTGATCGCTTCGATGTGCTTTATGCCTATCGCCGAAGCGGAGGATTCTGCAGAGCTGGCCAAAAAAGCACTCAATCCCGTAGCGGCCATGTACAGCCTGCCAGTGCAGTACAACTGGGATCAAAAAATGGGGCCCACCGGTGAGGGCATGCACAGCGTCACAAATATCCAACCTGTGCTTCCATTCACACTCAACGACGATTGGAACCTCATTTCTCGCACCATCTTACCGGTCATCGATCAACATGGTCTGGCGCCTAACGGTGCAGCGGACAAGTCCGGCGTTGGTGATATCACGCAAAGCTTTTTCTTCTCTCCTAAACAACCTACCGAAAGCGGCTGGATACTCGGTGCTGGCCCCGCGATCTTGATTCCTACGGGCAGCGATGAATTACTCGGTAGCGAGCAGTGGGGAGCGGGCCCGACTGTTGTCGCGTTGAAACAGGAAAATGGCTGGACTCACGGCATACTTGCTAATCACATCTGGGGCCTAGACGGCAGCCCGCCAAACGATAAGGACAAGGTCAATCAGACCTTCCTACAGCCTTTCCTCTCCTACACCACAAGCACATTGACCACGTGGGGCGTGAATACCGAATCTACTTACAATTGGCAATCTCGCGAATGGTCGGTGCCGGTGAATCTGACAGTCACTCAATTGTTGAAGATCGGGGGTCAGCCGCTAACAGTGCAGGCCGGGCCCCGTTACTGGATCGATAGTCCGGAGGACGGGCCGCAGGGTTGGGGGTTTCGTTTTGCCGTTACGATGTTGTTTCCACGCTAAAAAAACTGAGAGCCCGGTCTCCATTGTTAGCTGATATCACGTTAATTAGGGAATCAATTGAACGGGTGTGTAGTTCATGTTCGCAACCGATGGACAGAGTCAATGAATCAATTATTACGGACGATAACGATGCGAGCCAACTCTGAAGCAAACGTTAATACAGCAGACGCGCTCACACTGCTGCTCCACAACCAGCATGCAATATGCGCAGCCATTGAAGAGGTTACGAAGTGGCTATCTGAACATGGAGCTGGAGACGCTGCAGCCAACGCAAATGCAGCGATGGAAACGCTCGACAAAAATGCTCAGGGAATTACCGACGCAATCCTCCGTCTACGTCAATCGTAAGGTTCGACCTCGTTCTGTATGCAATTCATGATCAAGCCGGGTTGGCTTTCGAGGATCTTGTGCCGCGTTTCCAATGCACGCACTATGCTTGAGTTGACTGATGTACATAAGGAAGCTCCATGTCAGCCTTCAGGACGATTGCCATTCTAGGGGTAGCGGTCGTCATCTCAACCGCAGCTTACTCAGCTCATTTTGTGAGGCAGCACATCCAATATCTGCATCACAAGCTTTCTGCTTCGACAGAAAATCAGAGCTTCGCGACCCAGTGGCCCCTTGTAGAAGTAGCTCTCCCCAAACTGGAAGACCAGCTGCCGAGCTCGCTACAGGAGGCCACTCCCGTATCCTTGAATAGTCTTGATTCTGAAAAACGCTGAAACACCCGTCACGATAATTTCACATTTGCAGGTGTACGGTTGTGACAGCTCCTTTAGTGATTCCCGGCCCGTCCCCCATCGCGGGTCTTTTTTTGCGCCAAATATGTAATCAACTGTCCAGTTCTGCATGCACTCCATCCGAGTTTGCCCTCCCTGGCCAACTCAATTGAGGATTGTGCAAGGGGTGTCCGAGGATTAACGCGGATCCTGCTGATTATCCATCACCGCATTATCCGTCTCCTCCCGCACACGCTCAGGGTCGAGCCCGACGTCGTCATCATCAAGCGGGCGCTCACCTTCGTTATCCGGAAGTTCGTCAACTCCTTCCTCTTTCATTGGATCAACTTCGGTGCGGCCTGGGCTCAATGGATCAGGCGATGTCGGCATAGGGTCATCCTCACCCATCCCACCTTGCAGCTTTGGATCGCTATTCATACACACCTCTCAGTACCCTCAATGGTGGGGGCATGTAGCTTGGAGAGGGTTTGTATTTCGAGTGTTCGATTTATTGGCTTACCGACCGTCACCTCCCCGCCACTCAGCCTTTCAGTCATCTCGATGGAACGTTGCGCCACACCCCATCCTCTATCGCAACACCAGCGAATCTGAGGGCTTCATCATGATTAACCCAGCAACCGGTATGAAGGCAGGCGAGCGTTACATCGTAGAAAGTCTCGAACGCACACGACATTTCCCAGGCTTCTTCCTCGACGGGAAATATTACCTTGGCCCCGAATTGATGACGGCGATTGGTTGGCTGGAAGGACAGCAGTTTTATTACGATGAGCTTGATCCCACGGGTGAGCCAGTATTCCCCAATCGACTCGCCGGCACTGTAGAAGACCTAACCCTCATTCTTGCAGACGGTGCGCGTTTACCTTTGAACGAAATGCCCTACGAAGCAGAGATCGATCCCTCTGACATTTCGATCAGTCGTAATCCATCGTCATCGGGACATCGCCCTACTTCAACAAGCGTTCAACAAGGAGTTGAGGGCGTCTGGATGTCGGGTAAACATCCCTATCCCATACTCCTGGCGGCGGGAGCAGCGCTATTACTGGGAATACTCTTTGGGGTCAAACAAGCTAAACGCCTTCCTATCCGAAAGCTGAGGTAGTCGTCCTTCGTGAATTCCCTGGTACAGCGCCCTTGGAAAAATCAGAGGTGAGAAAATGCATCCTGTGACCCCTGACGGTCGTTACTTCGTTGTCCAAGGGCAGTTGTGGCGCTGTTCAAACCCGTCATTGGAAGAGGGCGTGCGCCAGCGTCTTGTCGATGCACTCATGGCAGCTCGACGCGAGGTGAAGAAAGCGAAAGATTCGGAGGACGAATCGCAGCTAAAGCGCGCTTGGGAGAAGGTACAAGTGGCCAAAGTAGCGCTTGGTGAGCGGGGCGCTGTTTGGTGGGCTGATGGCAGTCCTGATTTCAATAGATTCCGGGTCACTAACTCCCCTTATGCTGAATGGTTCAGCTTGCTTCGTGAGTCTGATTAACCTTTGGCTCAAGGTAAATTTCCAATAAACACTGCCGGCAGATAAAAAAAGACCTTCAAGGGCCCTTTTTCTACTTGAACCAAATCTGTTCGCGCTAAAAACCTCGTCGAAAAAGCGGAAGCAAGGCAAAGCAAACCGCACTGCCATTCATGCTCTACGGCTGCAGCGTTTCGAAATTTGCGAAAGACGGAACGACTCAGACCATGTGCTTTCGAAAAATTGAACGCTTCAAATTTCGAGCGTCGAGGAGAAATCTCATGACTGAAAAAAACTCCGTTTCATCCAAAAACAGCAAAGCACTGAAAGATTCTGCTCTCGTCTCAGACGTGTCAGAAACAGGCTTAACAGATGACGAACGAGTTGTTAGGGAAGATGAGTTTCTTGGCGACGAACCACGTGTGGAACCCGGCCCAGCCGACTTGGAAAGACTCAAGGATTAACGTCAGCTCCCTTGGTGTTCGATGCGACCCATATTTCCAATACGCGACATCTACTACCTGAAATTTGCTTTACGGAGGTGTCACGTATGCGCCAGCAAACCTCATTCATATTTGATCTTGATGGCACGTTGACTGATAGCGTTTACCAGAATGTTTTCGCGTGGAAAACCGCGCTCGACTCAGAAGACATACCGTTGGCCATGTGGCGAATTCACAGAAAAATCGGTATGAGCGGCGGGCTGATGCTCAAGATGTTAGCCCGTGAGACCGGCCTGGAAATCAAACCAGACCAAGCTAAAAGACTCAGCGATAAACATGCTGAAGCCTACAAGGGTCTGCAAGACCAGATAACCGCTCTCCCTGGCGCTGTAGAGCTTCTCGATACGCTAAACCGCGATCAGCTCAAGTGGTGTATTGCGACCAGCGGTGGCATGGACACTGCGGCGATCAATCTGAAGGCATTGGGCGTGGATATCGCGGAGGTCAATCTCATCACCCGTGATAACGTGAAGTATGGCAAGCCCGATCCCGACCTTTTCCCCGCCGCTGCAAGCAAACTCAATGTACCCATCGAAGATTGCCTGGTGATAGGCGACGCCATCTGGGACATGCTTGCCGCACGCCGCTGTAAGGCAACGGGTATAGGGCTGCTTTCTGGTGGTTACGACACTGGAGAGCTTGAACGTGCTGGTGCACTCCGCGTCTACGAGGATCCTCTGGGACTGCTGCGGCACTTGGATGAGGTGGCTTCCCGTCCGTGAGCCATCGGCAGGCACGCGGCTTGAGTACAGTCACGGAATCTTACTTTCTATTCTAAGATTCTTACGCGCCACTCAATACGTGAATTCATGTCCCAACTCACTTTCCATCCACTCTAAAAAGCGCCGCACACGCGGAAAGCCGGAATGCGCCTTTGGGAAGACTAAATGGTGAGCGGCCACTGGAGCGCTGAGGGATTCTGGCGCAACTTCTACTAGCGCTCCGGACGCGAGGTACTTTTGCGCGAGCAGCGTACTCTCCAACGCGAATCCAAGCCCGTGGCTAGCGGCCTCAAGTGACATATAGGATCGGTCGAAACTCAATGTGTAGGGTCTTTCCGGTCGAGCCAAACCATGTTGGGCGAACCATTGTGGCCACTTCAGCAGTGTGGCTTCAGACAGTACCAAATCACAATCGAGTAGATCCGACGCCACTCGGACAGGTCGTAGCGCCAGCAATTTCGGTGATGTCAGTACGGCGAATTTTTCATTTTGAACCGTGCGAACCTCATAGCTTGGCCAGTTGGGCATCCCATGGCGGATATCCACATCAATCTTGTCCCGGCTGAAGTGCAGTGACTCGTAAGAACATGACAAGTTGAGCTGGATATCGGGATGACTTGCACGGAACGCTTCCAATCGCGGCATCAACCAGAGCAGGCCGAAGCTGGGCGATGAGTGCAGCCGCAGACAATCGAGACTGACATCGCTGGCCGCGCGTTCGGTTGCCACTGCAAGGCTATGTAGGATCCCGGAGACTTCTTTCAGGTACTGCTCCCCCACCGGAGTGAGGGAGACACCACGGGCCGCTCGAACGAATAATTGCCTGCCAATCATCCCCTCAAGCTTGGCCAACTGGTGGCTAACAGCTGATGGCGTTAAATCCAATACTTCAGCTGCCTTGGCAACGTTTCCGAAGCGCGCCGTTTGCTCGAAGGCCTGAATTGCTCTCAGCGGTGGCAGGATGATTGGTGTATCAGCATCTGTGCGCATGGCACCCCACTGCATTTTTTGACGATTATTTGATTTGTCTTTCATTCAATCACCTGACAACTGCCTTGACGAGTGCTGAATTTTTTTCAGCATCGAGTGACATTCGCGTTATTGCTCAGACCACCCTTGGAGAACAAGCTGAGTCATCGGTTCTTGACGGATCGACCCAATAAAAACAATTTGAGGTACTCCTCCATGCTTCTCCAAGGCAAAGTCGCAATCATCACTGGTGCCGCATCTGCCCGTGGCATTGGCCGCGCTACAGCGACCACGTTTGCGCAACAAGGCGCTCACGTCGTGATCCTTGACCTGGATGAATCCGCTGCCCGTGATGCCGCTGCTTCCTTAGGCGAAGGTCATCTCGGTCTGGCGGCCAACGTTGCTGACGAGTCGCAGGTTCAGCAGGTCGTTGCCAAAATCATCGAGCATTTCGGTCGCATTGACGTCCTCGTCAACAATGCCGGCATTACTCAGCCACTCAAGACTCTGGACATACGCCCTTCAGACTACGACAAGGTGCTCGACGTCAGTCTGCGCGGTACCCTGCTGATGTCGCAGGCCGTGATTCCAGTCATGCGCCAACAATCTTCCGGAAGCATTGTGTGCATGTCTTCCGTTTCTGCTCAGCGCGGCGGCGGCATCTTCGGTGGCCCTCATTACAGTGCGGCGAAGGCTGGCGTATTGGGTCTGGGCAAAGCCATGGCACGTGAACTGGGGCCGGACAATATTCGCGTCAACTCCATCGCCCCTGGTTTGATTCACACCGACATCACTGGGGGCCTGATGCAGGATGATCGCCGCCACGCGATCATCGACGGTATTCCCCTGGGCCGACTCGGCGCCGCACAGGATGTCGCCAACGCAGCCCTCTTCTTGGCCAGCGACCTGTCCTCTTACCTCACAGGTATCACGCTGGATGTGAACGGCGGCATGCTAATTCACTGAGTACACCTGGGCGGGCCTGCGCGGCCCGTGCGGTTCTGGATCGACGACACGTCGGGCTTGATGTCCCGGCGGTCAATAAAAACAAGAGATCAGACCATCATGACAACCCTGTCGCTCGAAGCGGTTTCGTCCGTGCGTTCCAATGCCTACCGTAAAACGGCCTGGCGCCTGATGCCTTTTCTGATGCTGTGCTACCTGTGCGCCTACCTTGATCGCGTCAACGTCGGGTTTGCCAAGCTGCAGATGATGAACGATCTGGCGCTCAGCGAAACGGTCTATGGACTAGGCGCTGGCATGTTCTTCATCGGCTATTTCCTCTGTGAAGTCCCCAGCAACATCATTCTCCACAAGGTCGGTGCGAGGGTCTGGATCGCACGCATCATGATCACCTGGGGCATCGTCTCGGCGATGTTTGCCTTCGTCGAAACCGCCTGGCAGTTCTATGCCCTTCGCTTTCTGCTAGGCATTGCCGAAGCCGGTCTCGCGCCTGGCCTTTTGCTCTACCTGACCTACTGGTTTCCATCCTATCGTCGCGCACGCATGACCGTGTTGTGGTTCATCGCCATTCCTCTGTCGGGGATGGTGGGAGGCCCCCTCTCCGGCTGGATCATGAATCACTTCGCCGGCATGCATGGCTGGGCGGGCTGGCAATGGATGTTCGTTCTTGAGGCCGTGCCGACCGTTGTCGTTGGTCTTTTGGTTTTGAGCTACCTGAAGGACGGGGTGCATCAGGCCACCTGGCTCAACGACGAAGAAAAAGCCTTGATCACTCGAGAACTGGCCGAAGACGACCAACAGAAAGTCACCCATGCCTCCGTCGGCGAATTCATTCGCGACCGTCGTTTGTGGTTACTGGCTGCGATCTACTTCTGTGTGGTGATGGGACAGTACGCAATCACCTTCTGGCTGCCCACTCTGGTGCGTAATTCAGGCGTTTCCGACCCTCTGCACATCGGCTTTCTGACCAGCCTGCCCTATCTCTGTGCCATTGCCGCCATGCTGCTGGTGGGACGCAGTGGTGACAAACATCGCGAGCGCCGCTGGCATCTCATCGTGCCGATGATTGCCGGCGCAATCGGCCTAAGTTTGGCGGCACTAATGGGCGGTAATCCAACGCTGTCCATCCTCAGCCTTTGCCTCGCCGCATCCGGCATTTTGTCTGCGACGTCATTGTTCTGGATGCTGCCGACCACATTACTCGGAGGCGTTTCCGCCGCCGCCGGCATCGCAGCGGTCAACAGCTTTGCCAACCTTGCCGGGTTCTGCTCGCCCTATCTGATTGGCTGGATCACCACTATCACCGGCTCCAGTGCCATTGGCATGTACCTGATCACGGGTGTGCTGTTCGCAGGCGCCGCTCTGGTACTGCGCATCCCCGCCGCTTTGGTCAATCGTTGAGTTAATGGAGTTTCACCATGACTACTAATCCTTCACTCGCTTCATCCACGACCTTGGTTGAACGCGCGCATAACATTCGCCGCCATGCGCTGCGAATGGGTCAAGTTCAAGGCCAAGGTTATGTTGGCCAGGCCCTCGGTGCTGCCGACCTGCTGGCAGTCTCCTACTTCCATGCGATGAACCATCGGCCTGCAGATCCCGACTGGGAAGAGCGAGATCGCTTCTACCTCTCTATCGGTCACTATGCCATTGCGCTTTATGCAGCCTTGATCGAAGCTGAAATCATCCCGCTCGATGAGCTGGAAACCTACGGCTCGGATGACAGCCGCCTGCCGATGTCGGGCATGGCCGCCTACACCCCGGGCATGGAAATCACTGGTGGCTCCCTGGGTCAGGGCCTTGGCATCGCGGTCGGTGCCTGTCTGGGACTCAAGCGTAAGGGCTCGCCCTCCTTCGTTTACAACCTGCTCTCAGACGGCGAGTTGAATGAAGGCTCGACCTGGGAAGCTGTGATGTCGGCTTCGCACTGGAAACTCGACAACCTGATCGCCATCGTCGACGTCAACAACCAGCAAGCCGATGGTTACTCCAGCGAAATCCTCTCGTTCGAACCCATCGTTGATCGCTGGCAGGCGTTTGGCTGGTTCACTCAGCGCGTCGATGGCAATGACCTTGATGCGCTCGTCGCCGCTTTCGATACCGCGCGCAATCATCCAGCCGCCCAACCCCGCGTGATTATCTGCGACACAAAAATGGGCAAAGGCGTGCCGTTCCTGGAAAACCGCGAGAAAACCCACTTCATCCGCGTGGAAGAGCACGAATGGGATCTGGCACTGAGCAACCTTGAAGAAGGAAAAGACCAATGAGCAACGCCGCTAACACGCCGACTTCAACTGGCGAGCCAATCAAAAAACGCCTGACCACCTCGGCGATGATCGCTTCGATTGCCTCTGAAGGCCAAGCGACTAAGTCGGCCCCGTTCGGACACGCATTGGCTGTATTGGCGGATCAGCGCCCAGATATCGTCGGCCTTTCCGCTGACCTGTCCAAGTACACCGACCTGCACATCTTTGCCAAGGCTCACCCGGATCGCTTTTACCAAATGGGCATGGCCGAACAGTTGCTGATGAGCGCCGCTGCAGGTATGGCTCGGGAAGGTTTCGTACCGTTCGCCACTACCTATGCGGTGTTTGCATCGCGCCGTGCGTATGACTTCATTTGCATGGCCATCGCTGAGGAAAACCTTAACGTCAAGATTGTCTGCGGCTTGCCCGGATTAACCACCGGTTACGGCCCAAGCCACCAGGCCACTGATGACCTGGCGATCTTCCGCGCTATGCCAAACCTGATGATCGTCGATCCGTGCGACGCACTGGAAATCGAGCAGGCCGTGCCCGCCATTGCTGCGCATCAAGGCCCGGTCTACATGCGCTTACTGCGTGGCAATGTCCCGTTGGTGCTGGACGAGTACGGCTACAAATTCGAGATTGGCAAAGCCAAGACTCTGCGCACTGGTAACGATGTCCTGATCATCTCTACGGGGCTAATGACGATGCGTTCATTGGAAGCGGCAAAGCAGCTCCAGGCAGACGGTATCGATGTTGCAGTGCTGCACGTCCCAACCATCAAGCCGCTGGATGAGCAGACCATCCTGGCCGAGGCCCGCAAGTCCGGACGCCTGGTAGTAACCGCCGAGAACAGCTCAATTATCGGTGGACTCGGCGAGGCTGTTGCCGGCCTACTTCTGCGTAATGGAGTGACGCCTACCTTCCGGCAAATCGCTTTACCCGACGCATTCCTGGACGCTGGCGCACTACCGACTCTGCACGACCGATATGGCATCTCAACGCCAGCCGTTTGTGCGGAAATCAAAGCCTGGTTGTAGCTCCATCTTGTTGTAGTTCATCGTGAAGGGCGCTTCGATTTGAGGCGCCTCCTCACATGAAAAAAAGGGGCGGAACGTTGAAACCACATGAGCTGCTTGATCCCGCTTTCCGAAGCTTTTTGACTCCTGGCGAGGAAACGTGGACGCTGGATACGCTGCCTGCCATCAGAAAACGTGTCCATGCGACGTTCAAATCGTCAGAACTAGCGCGGTGTGAAATCTTTTGGACGACCACTCACGACGGGGAGGGTTTGCGCCTTTGCTTTCACCGGCCTGATGTCGTAGCGGAGCGCAAAGCTCTTCCTGTAATCCTTTACATCCACGGAGGCGGTTTTGTACTCGGGCAACCTGAAATGGCAGATGACTATTTGGCCGATCTGGCTGAGGAGCTGAAGGCGGTCATAGTCGCTGTAGACTACCGCCTTGCGCCCGAACATCCCTTCCCTATTCCCCTCGAAGACTGCCACACGGCTCTTGGCTGGTTATTCGAGAATCGGCACGCCCTCAATATCGACACTCGCAAATTGGTCGTAATGGGGCACATTGCTGGTGGTGGTTTGGCAGCTGCCCTGTCTATCCTTGCTCGAGACAGAGGTGTATACCCCATCGCAGGCCAAGTCCTAATCTATCCGATGCTGGATTACCGCTCGGGCATAGAGGACTCACTTCACAAGAACAGCATCACGGGCACAATTGGCTGGCAGCCCAACGCCAACCAATTCTGCTGGAGTTGCCTTCGCGGAAACTATGAACTTGATGATGAGAGAGTAGGATTGTTTTCACCTGCGATGCAGGCAGACCTGAGGGATTTGCCACCGACTTATATATCGGTAGGTGCTCTGGATTTATTCCTGGAGGAAGACGTCACCTTTGCATTAAGACTTTCTCGGTCAGGCGTAGCCTTAGAGCATCATGTGTACCCGGGGGCTCCACACATGTTCGACCAGAATCCTGGACGCATTACTGACCAGGCAGCACTCGATATCATTAGAGCATTGCGGCGTTTCATAGCAAGCGCGTAGGTGTATTGCACACTAAAAAGAGCCCAATTGGGCCCTTTTGTATTCAAACCAAAATCACTTGGTCAGGCAGGACTCAACGGTGGTGAAACCGTACTCAGCTTTCCATTCTTTCAGTTGATTGTGGTTGCCACCTTGGTTTCGACGACTTCACCAGTGTGAGGGTTTTTATAGACCTTAATCGTAACTCTATCCCCCACCCTCGGCTAACTCGCTCGGGCAGAGTAACTACCTGCGAACAGATCCTGACTCAAATCACCGTGAGAGCTGCATTCAACATCAACACCACAATCAAACCGACCACGGCTACGATGGATTGAACCACCGAAATGGTCTTGGTGGCTTCGCCCATAGTCATGCCGAAGGATTCCTTCACCATCCAGAAGCCCGCATGGTTC
>NZ_JBIVJB010000026.1:63405-64197 GCF_044750025.1 Pseudomonas sp. NPDC088885
ACAGCGAGCCGCAGCCTATGGACAAGGCAAGCAGAGGCAGGTTGAGGCTGGGATCAGCACCTGCAAGCGGCGCCAGCAAGCCAGCAGCACCAACGATACCTACAGTGGCAGAACCGGTAGATACCGAGAGCAACATCGCGATCAACCAACCCAAGATCAGCGGAGGGAACGCAGACTGCTGGGTCAGGTGCACAATGGCATCGCCCACCTTGGCGCTGGTCAGCAGCTCCTGAAAGGCACCACCGCCGGCGATGATCATGATGATTGAGGCGATTGGCTTGAGGCTCTTGCCCAGAGAATCGCGCAACTGCCCCGCATCGCCGCCCCGCGCGAGTACCAGACTTGCCCCTGCGAACAGCACGCCCAGGAGCATGGCTATCAGGGGATTTCCCAAGAAACTAGCCAATTTCAGGAACGCATTGCCCTTGGGTAATACCATCTCAGCGACGGCATGAATCAGCATCAGGATTGCCGGTAGCAAGGCTGCCAGCACGCCTAGCCATACGCTAGCGCTTGGTTGATCGTCGGCTTTTTCAGCCAGGGTAAACTGATCCAGCAAAACCTGATCGGGCCGAGTGCTCATGCGCGGCGAAATGAATGCACCATAAAGCGGGCCGCCTAAAATCATTGCAGGAATAGCCGCAATGAAGCCATAGAGCATTGTGGGCCCAACCGAGGTTTTGAGCGCGGCGATGGCCGTCAAGGGGCCAGGGTGCGGCGGTACCATCCCGTGCATGGCTGCAAGTGACGCAATCACCGGAACACACACAAACACATACGCTGAACCTATGA
>NZ_JBIVJB010000027.1:0-1166 GCF_044750025.1 Pseudomonas sp. NPDC088885
GTAGACGTCTTCGAACATGGTCGCGGCGCTTGGAATCTGGCCGCCGGCGAGGGTGCCGTACTGTTCGGCCTGTTTCTGCGCGGCAATCACCTCGGCTTCGAGCTCGGCGCTGACGGCGGCGTGCTCTTCGTCCGACCAATGGCCGACCTTGATCAGGTGCTGTTTCAGGCGAGCGATCGGGTCGCCGAGCGGGAAGTGGCTCCAGTCATCGGCAGGACGGTATTTCGATGGGTCGTCGGAGGTCGAGTGCGGGCCGGCGCGGTAGGTGACCCATTCAATCATGGTCGGGCCGAGGTTGCGGCGGGCGCGTTCGGCAGCCCAGGCAGAAGTGGCGTAAACCGCGTAGAAGTCGTTGCCATCGACGCGCAGCGAGGCGATGCCGCAACCGACGCCGCGTCCGGCGAAAGTAGTGGCTTCACCACCGGCGATGGCCTGGAAGGTCGAAATCGCCCACTGGTTGTTGACCACGTTGAGGATCACCGGCGCGCGGTAAACGTGAGCGAAGGTGAGGGCGGTGTGGAAATCCGATTCGGCGGTCGCGCCGTCACCGATCCACGCCGAGGCGATTTTGGTGTCGCCCTTGATCGCCGAAGCCATGCCCCAGCCGACCGCTTGAATAAACTGGGTCGCAAGGTTGCCGGAGATGGTAAAGAACCCCGCCTCTTTGACCGAGTACATGATCGGCAACTGCCGGCCCTTGAGCGGATCGCGCTCGTTGGACAGCAGTTGGCAGATCAGGTCGACCAGTGGCACTTCGCGGGCCATCAGAATGCTTTGCTGACGATAGGTCGGAAAGCACATGTCGTCGATGTTCAGGGCCAACGCCTGAGCACTGCCAATGGCTTCTTCGCCAAGGCTCTGCATGTAGAACGACATCTTTTTCTGACGCTGGGCGACGACCATGCGGTTGTCGTAGATGCGCGTCTTGAGCATGGCGCGCATGCCTTTGCGCAGGATCTCGACCGGAACGTTTTCAGCCCAAGGGCCGAGGGCGTTGCCCTGATCGTCGAGCACGCGAATCAGCCCACGCGCCAGGTCGGCGGTGTCGGCAGGTTCGACGTCGATGGAAGGTTTGCGCACCGTACCGGCATCGGTCAGATGCAGGTAGGAAAAATCGGTTTTGCAGCCTGGACGGCCCGAGGGTTCAGGGACGTGCAGACGCAGCG
>NZ_JBIVJB010000027.1:1176-57359 GCF_044750025.1 Pseudomonas sp. NPDC088885
CATACGCTTGGGTCATGGCTTCTACGCTCGATCTTGTGAATTTCTTGTAGTGAGCTGGCAGTCATCCTTCGGTAGAAGAAATCTTGTCCTACAACAATCATAGGCCGGGCCAAGAAGAATATTTATCTCTGTTTCGTTGCGCTGGAGACGATTTGCAGATAGAAATTCTGCATAAACATAAAAAACAGGTGGTTTTGTCTCATGCGCAAACTGGATCGTACCGACATCGGCATTCTCAATAGCCTGCAAGAGAACGCGCGCATCACCAACGCCGACCTTGCGCGTTCGGTGAATCTGTCGCCGACGCCGTGCTTCAACCGGGTGAAAGCGATGGAAGAATTAGGCCTGATTCGCGAGCAGGTGACGCTGCTGGACGCCGATCTGCTGGGGCTGCACGTGAACGTGTTTATTCACGTCAGCCTGGAGAAACAGGTGGAGTTGGCGTTGCAGCATTTCGAAGAAGCGATTTCTGATCGCCCCGAAGTGATGGAGTGCTATTTGATGGCCGGCGACCCGGATTATCTGATCCGGGTGCTGGTGCCGACGATTCAGTCGCTGGAGCGCTTCATGATGGACTTTCTGACCAAAGTGCCGGGCGTGGCGAATATCCGCTCGAGTTTTGCGTTGAAGCAGGTGCGGTATAAAACCGCGCTGCCGTTGCCGGCGAATGGGTTGACGTTGGGGGGGTGATCCCCAAATCAACCCGGATCGAATAAAAGCATCAAGGGGGCGTTATGTAGAAAGTGCGCGTGACGATTGTGGGTTCGAGTGCGTTTTCCTGGAATATGGTTATGCTGTTTTTGCCATATTGAAAAGCTTTTCCAGAACGACCTTTCCAGTTGCCATTGTCGTCGACCTTGGCAATGACTATCGGAATGTCTCCTTCAAATTCATCTATATAAACCGCTCTTGCACCCGGCTGTCCTGTTCCGGCGAATTCAGGGTCAAGTTGATGAACCGTCGAGCCTTCATCCGGGTACTCAATAGTGAATGGTACTTGTGGTTCGACATTAAACACCACGGTCGCTTTGCTGGTTGTTCCGTCCTCATAAGTCTGAAGCGCGGTCCATTTTTTTTCTCCAGCCGATAGGCCTTTAACGTCGATCATCCAATTGTGCGATGTATCAACAGTAGCGTTGCCTATCGGGTGCGAGTCTTCAGTCAGGAGTATGTGAGCCCCTACGGTGCCAGTGCCGTAGGTTGAAAAAATTGATCCCGTTGTTTCACCGTCATGAGGATGGAAGAAGGTCACCGGCAATTTCTCGACAACATTGACCTTAATGGTTGCGCTGGACTTCAACCCGTCATGCGTAATTTGTGTCGCGGTTATGAATTTTTCGCCTGGCGTGAGCTTCTTGTCTGGAATCACATACCAATACGCGTCACCTATTGGATTTAAGCGGTCGACTACTCCCTCTCCGAGGACCTCATTTCCATCCGAAAGCGTAATTTTTGCGCAGCCCTCACCATTTCCGGCGAATCCCACTCCTGGCGAAACATTGGAATCTGGATACGGAGCATAAATAGAAACCTTAATATGCCCTCTGATAACGCTAAAAGTTACGGACGTGGTTTGGATTGAACCCTCCAACTCCTGCATTACTTTGACCGTTTTTTCACCGAGTGAAGTTGCATCGTAGGTAAATAGCCAGTGTCCATAGATGTCGCTTCGACCTTGAGCTATGGATTCGCCATTTTCCGTGGCGATCAGTGTTGCATTGGCCAAAGCTTCAATTTTGAACTCGTGGCCAGAAAATACTTCCTCACCCTCTACAGGCTGCTTGATGTGCAACGGCCGGCCAGCATTACAGATGATGTTCACAATGGTTGATGAAACCTCGCCATTAATAGAGCGTTGCTGTACGGCTATTCGCTGGTCCCCGTCAGGCAGAGGGCCGATCGAGAGGTTGAAATAACCCCAGTCCGCCGTCGCGCTGGCAACGCTTTTACCGTTGATAAACGCTTCGATGATTGCCTCCGGATCGCCTTCGCCATTCACCAGAACATGAGAAAGAACCGAGTCGTTTTCGAGAGGTGAACTGATTTTGACTTCCCTTGTTGTGACGTAGAGTGTGACGGCGTGGCGGGTGACATTTCCAAGCAGGTCGGTCTGGGTTGCAACAATGTTTTTTGCGCCATTGCCAAGCAATGCGAAATCAATGTGCCAGGAACTTTCTTCTGTCACGACAGTGCGACCAATCTCAACGGTGTTTGCCGTCAGGACAACAGTCGCTCCGGTTGCGCCTTTTCCCTGAAACAGAATATCGTGGTGGACAGTTGCGTGGTTTTTGGGAAAAAGGATTGTCACTTCGTCAGCTACTGCGCTCATGAGAAAACTCCTTTTCACTCGATCGGTCGGGAGTTTTGACTCTGCGCAGTGGGCGCTTTGGCGTCTACTGTCAGAAATTACAGGTTCACGGGTGAAAACCAACCGTCTGTCGGTCAGTGCTGTCGATCAGAGTTTGTTGATCGGAATCTTCAGATAAACCACACCATTGTCCTCAGCCGCCGGCAAATTCCCCGCCCGCACATTCACCTGAATCGCCGGCAGCAACAGCGTCGGCATACCCAACCCGGCATCACGCTTCGTGCGCATCTCGACAAACGCCGCCTCATCCACCCCGTCATGCACATGAATGTTGCTTTTGCGCTGCTCGCCCACCGTGGTCTGGCACTGCGACTCGCGACCTTCAGGCGGGTAGTCGTGGCAAACGTAAAGCTTCACGCTCGCCGGGAAGGCCAGCAGTGTGTGGATCGAGTTGAACAGTTGATTGGCGTTGCCGCCGGGGAAGTCGCAGCGCGCCGTGCCGACGTCAGGCATGAACAAGGTGTCGCCGACCAGAATCTGCTCGCCATCAATCAGGTAAGCCATGTCCGCCGGTGTGTGGCCGGGAACATGCAGCGCCGTAGCTTTGAGATTGCCGATGCTGAATGACTCGTTCGGCGCGAACAGGTGATCGAACTGAGAGCCGTCGACGCAGAACTCCGGCTCCAGATTGAACAGCGCCTTGAACACGTTCTGCACTTTACTGATCGACTCGCCGATGGCGATCTTGCCGCCCAGTTCCCGGCGCAGATACGGCGCGGCGGACAGGTGATCGGCGTGGGCGTGGGTTTCCAGCAGCCACTGCACTTGCAAGTTGTGTTGGCGGACGAAGGCAATGATTTTGTCGGCTTGTGCGGTGCAGGTGCGGCCGGCGGCGCCGTCGTAGTCGAGCACCGGATCGACGATTGCGCAGTGCCCGCCGTCGGCTTCATAGACCACGTAACTGTAGGTCGAGGAGGCGGGGTCGAGGAAAGCTTCAATCAGCGCGGGCATGGACACAAACCTGTACGAGTGGGCGAAAAGTCATTCGGGGTTGCAACACTTTATGTAAAAACATAA
Organism: Pseudomonas sp. NPDC088885; assembly: GCF_044750025.1. NCBI lineage: Bacteria > Pseudomonadati > Pseudomonadota > Gammaproteobacteria > Pseudomonadales > Pseudomonadaceae > Pseudomonas > Pseudomonas sp. NPDC088885. Next base: position 4,562 of record NZ_JBIVJB010000027.1, read on the forward strand.
TGTTCGCAGCTTAAGTGACGTTGAAGGCATCGTGCAAATGCAATCCAGTCTGACCGAATGTGAAGTCGCCCAATTACGCGCCTCGGCCACCAAGGCCTGTGCGCTGCTCAAGGCGTTGGCCAATGAAGATCGTTTGTTGATCCTCTGTCAATTGACCCAGGGCGAACGCAATGTTGGCGAGCTGGAAACCATGACCGGCGTACGCCAGCCGACGCTGTCCCAGCAATTGGGCATTTTGCGCGACGAAGGCATGGTCGCCACTCGCCGCGAAGGCAAATACATTTTTTATGGGCTGGCCAGCCCGGAAGTGATTCAGGTGATGAAGACCCTGTCGGGGCTTTATTGCGGGGCCGTCCTAAAAAGCTGGGAACACCCATAAATGCCAGCCATCACACCAATCCCCTGTAGGAGTGAGCCTGCTCGCGATAGCGGTGTATCAGTCGATAAACATGTTGGCTGACCCACCGCGATCGCGAGCAGGCTCACTCCTACAATGGATCTGTGTGATGGCTGACGAAATCCTTGCGTGCAGCAAAAGGAACAAGCAATGAACGATCAACACTGGGGCCCATCCATCAGTGCAGACATTGTGGTTATCGGCGGCGGCACGGCGGGCATCGGCTTCGTCGCCAGCCTGCTCAAGCGTGATCCTGACCTGAAAATCACCGTGATCGAGCCGAGCTCGCAGCACTATTACCAACCGGCGTGGACGCTGGTCGGCGGCGGTGCTTACGACGCAAAAGACACCGCCAGACCCATGGCCAAGGTGATGCCGCGTCAGGTCAACTGGCTGCAAGCCACCGTCACCGGCATCGATCCCGACAAGCGCCAACTCACCCTCAATGATCAACGCACGGTCAGCTATCAAAACCTGATCGTCTGCCCCGGCCTGCGTCTGGCCTGGGAGAAAATCGAAGGCTTGCAGGAAAGCCTCGGTCAGCACGGCGTCACTTCCAATTACAGCTATCAGCACGCGCAATACACCTGGGATCAGGTGCAAAAACTGCGCGGCGGCAAAGCGCTGTTCACGCAACCGGCGATGCCGATCAAATGCGCCGGAGCGCCGCAAAAGGCGCTGTATCTGTCCTGCGATCACTGGCTTAAAAGTGGCGTGCTGAACAATATCAATGTCGAATTCAATCTCGCCGGCGCCGCGTTGTTCGGGGTGGCGACGTTCGTGCCGCCGCTGATGAAGTACATCGAAAAATACAACGCGCAACTGGCGTTCAACTCGAATCTGGTCAAGGTCGACGGCCCCGCGAAGACCGCGTGGTTCGAGATCAAGGACGCTGACGGCAACGTCACTCGCGAGGCGAAAACCTTCGATCTGCTGCACGTCGTGCCACCGCAGGTCTCGCCGGATTTCATCGCGAACAGTCCGTTGGCCGACGCCGCCGGCTGGTGCGAAGTCAATCAACACAGCCTGCAGCACCCGCGTTATCCCGAGGTGTTTGCACTCGGCGATATCTGCGGCACCAGCAACGCGAAAACCGCTGCAGCAGTGCGCAAGCAAGTCGTGGTCGTCGCGCAAAACCTGCTGGCCCAGCGCAAGCAACAACCGCTGCCGTTGAAGTACGACGGCTACGGCTCGTGCCCGCTGACGGTGGAGAAGGGCAAGGTGATCCTCGCCGAGTTCGGCTACGCCGGTAAGTTGCTGCCGACGTTTCCTCTTGATCCGACCGTGGCGCGTCGCTCTGCGTGGTTGCTCAAGGCGACGTTGCTGCCGTGGTTCTACTGGAACGGCATGCTCAAGGGCCGCGAATGGCTGACTAGTCTGTCCAAGGTCGACTGAGAAAACCCTATGTTGCTGGCAAGTCTGTTTGGCGTGGTGATGGGGTTGGTGCTCGGTTTGACCGGGGCTGGCGGCGGCATTCTGGCGGTGCCGGCGCTGGTGCTCGGGCTCGGCTGGACGATGACGCAAGCGGCGCCGGTCGCGTTGTTCGCGGTGGGCAGTGCGGCGGCGGTTGGAGCTATCGATGGATTGCGCCATGGGCTGGTGCGTTATCGCGCGGCACTGTTGATTGCGGCACTCGGTGCGGTGTTTTCGCCGCTGGGGATCTACTTCGCGCATCAATTGCCGGAGAAGATTCTGATGATCCTCTTTAGCCTGCTGATGGTCATGGTTGCTTGGCGCATGTTGCGCCGCGAGCGTCAGGAAGAAGGGCCGAGCGATCACGGGCATGGCAGTTGGGGTCAGAAGAATTGCATGCTCGATGAAGAAACCGGGCGCTTCGACTGGACCGCGAAATGCACCGCAACCCTTGCGGCGTTGGGCGCGGTTACGGGCGTAGTGTCCGGGTTGCTTGGCGTTGGCGGCGGGTTTTTGATTGTGCCGGCGTTCAAGCAACTGACCGACGTGCAGATGCGCGGGATTGTCGCCACGTCGTTGATGGTGATCAGCCTGATTTCGGCGATTGGGGTGATCGGTTCGTTTCACGCCGGGGTGCGGATTGACGGGCAGGGCGCGGCGTTTATCGTGGCCAGCATTGTCGGCATGATCATCGGCCGCAAGCTGTGCGCGCGAGTGCCGGCGCGGGCGTTGCAGGTGGGGTTTGCCAGTGTGTGTTTGGTGGTGGCGGGATATATGTTGTTGCGTGCTTGAGTATTTGAAGATCAAAAGATCGCAGCCTCGTTTCACTCGACAGCTCCTACATGGAATGCGATTTCTGTAGGAGCTGCCGAAGGCTACGATCTTTCAGGTTATTACAACACCAAGTGCGGTAGCCACAGGGAAATGGCGGGAATGTAGGTGACCAGCATCAACACCAGAAACAGCACCGCGTAGAACGGCAGCAACGCTTTTACCGTGCTTTCGATACTGACCTTGCCCACCGCCGACCCGACAAACAGCACCGCACCTACCGGCGGTGTTATCAATCCGATCCCCAGGTTCACCAGCATGATCATGCCGAACTGCACCGGGTCTACGCCAATGCCGAGAATCACCGGCATCAGAATCGGTGTGAGGATCAGAATCAGCGGGGCCATGTCCATCACGGTGCCGAGCAACAGCAGCATGACGTTGATGCACATCAGGATCACGTAGCGGTTGTCTGACAGGGTCAGGAACATCGTGGTGATCTTCGCCGGGATCTGCATCAGGGTCATGATGTAGCCGAAGCTCGCCGCGAAACCGATCAGGATCATCACGATCGAAATCGTCCGCACTGTGCGGTGCATCAGCTTCGGCAACTCACTCCATTTGTAGTCGCGGTAGATGAACATGGTCACGAAAAATGACCAGAGCACAGCGATGGCCGCTGATTCGGTTGCGGTGAAAATCCCGGATAGAATCCCGCCGAGAATGATCACCATCGCCATCAGGCCCCACAGCGCTTCACCGCAGATTTTCAGCGCCTGGCGCAGCGGAATGACTTCGCCTTTCGGGTAGTTGCGTTTACGCGCGAAAATCAGGCACAGCACCATCAGGCACGCGCTCATCAACAGGCCCGGCACCACGCCGGCCATGAACAGCGAAGCGATGGACACCGTGCCGCCGGCCGCCAACGAATAAAGCACCGAATTGTGGCTCGGGGGTGTCAGCAAGGCTTGCACCGAACCGCTGACCGTTACTGCCGTGGAGAAATCGCGCGGATAGCCTTTGCGCTCCATTTCCGGAATCAGTACCGAGCCCACCGACGCGGTGTCCGCCACTGACGAGCCGGAGATCGCGCCGAAGAATGTCGAGGCCATGATGTTGACCAGCGACAGACCGCCACGGACGAACCCCACCAGCACCCCGGCGAACGCCACCAGCCTGCGCGACATGCCGCCCTCGGCCATGATCGCCCCGGCGAGCACGAAGAACGGAATCGCCAGCAGGGAAAATTTGTTCACGCCGCCAGCGACCTGAATCATCAGCGCCTGAAAAGGAATGTCGATCCACCACGCGCCGATCAACGCCGACAGCCCGAGGGCGTAAGCGACCGGCATGCCGATCAGGATCAAGGCGATAAAACTGCCCAGCAGAATCAATGCGTCCATCAGGCAGCCCCTTCGTTTTCTTCAACCAGGTCAAAGCGCACCACGCGGCGATTGCTCTGGTCGCCGAGAAAGAGTTTTTCCAGCACAAAAATCAGCGTCAACGCGCCGCCGACCGGGATCGGCATGTAGGTAATGCCCACCCGCAGAGTGGGCAGGGCGCTCATGAACTGGTTCCAGGTCGACAGGCAGAGTTTGCTGCCCCAGATGGTCATGAACAGGCAAATGGTCGCCATCAATACCTGCGAGACAATGCTCATGGTTCTGCGCATGTCGGGCGCCAGGCGATCGGTAATCATCGCGACGGCCATGTGTGCGCCGGCGCGATAACTGGCGGCGGCACCGATGAAGGTGAAGACCATCATCAGCAGAATGGCGGTGGGTTCCGGCCAGCTGGAGCCGGTGCCGAGGACGTAACGGGCGAATACGCCCCAAGGGATGATCAGGGAAATGGTCAGCACCGATAGACCGGCGACCCAGATGCAGGTCATGTAGATCCGGTCGTTGATGCGCAGCAGCAAATTCTTCATCGGGTTCCACCGTAACCGGGCAGCCGCCGACCTTCGGCGAGGTCAGCGTTGCCGGGCCTTTCGTTGAGGGCTGGGAGGGTTACTGCACGGCTTCGATGCGTTTGATCAGATCGACGTAAGGTGCGCCGTACTTCTCGCGTATTGATGCGGTGGCCTCATAGAACGGTTTCTTGTCGACGGTGATGAACTCGACGCCGGCCGCTTTGAGTTTTTCTTCGCTGCTGGCCGACTTGGCATCCCACAAAGTGCGCTCTTGTGCTTGGGCGGCTTTCGCGGCTTTTTTCACCAGGGTCTGCTGGTCGGGGGTGAGTTTTTCCCAAGTGATTTTCGACATCACGATGGGCTCTGGCAGGATCAGGTGTCCGGTCAGGCTGTAGAACTTCGCGTTCTGGTAGTGATTATGTTCGAGCAGGGTTGGCGGGTTGTTTTCCGCGCCGTCGATCACTCCGGTCTGCAGGGCGCTGAAGATCTCGCCGGTGTCCATGGCGATGCCGTTGCCGCCCATTGCGTTGATGGTTTCGATGAACATCGGGTTGCCTTGCACGCGGATCTTCATGCCTTTGAGATCTTCGAGTGTGCGCACCGGTTTCTTGGTGTAGATATTCCGTGTGCCGCCGTCCATCCAGGCCAGGGCTACGAGGTTGAATTCCGACTGGGTGATCTTGTCGAGGATTTCATCGCCGATTTCGCCGTCGATGACTTTACGCATGTGCGCTTGGTCGCGAAATACGAAAGGCATGTTGAACACGTTCACGTCAGGCACCACCGGGCCGACGATGCCGAGGCTGACGCGAGCCATTTGAATCGCGCCGACTTGCGCCTGTTCGACCACTTCTTTTTCCGAGCCCAGCACGCCGCCGGCAAACATCTTGAAAGTCAGTTTGCCGTCGCTGTCGGCGACCAGTGTTTTGCCCAGTTGCTCTTCAGCCACCACCGTCGGATAGCCGGCCGGATGGATGTCGGCGAATTTGATTTCCAGTGCCTGAACGGCGCTGCTGAGGGTGAACGCGAAAGGGAGTGCAGCGACGAGCAACGTGCGTTTGAAGTCCATGAGGGGTGTCTCCAGTCTTGTTATTTTTGTGTTCAAGGCACAGCGGTGCAGCAGAGGCGGGTTACAGCAAATCGTTGAACAGTGGTTCCGGCAGGCCTTTGACGCCGGCGTTCAGGGCGAACACACCGCCGGCCAGAGATTGCGGATCGTGGTCGTCACCGGGGCGGATCGAGGCGACGAACAAGGTGTCCATCTGGCTGCCGCCGAACGCACACATGGTCGGTTTCTTCACCGGTACAGGCAGTGAGTAATCGAGGCGCCCGTCAGGTGTGAAGCGATGCACGAGACCGGCGTCGTTGGCGCAGATCCAGTAGCAGCCATCGGCGTCCACTGCCGCGCCGTCGGGGCGCCCGCAGTGGTTGTTCATGTCGACGAAGACACGGCGATTCGATGGCGTGCCGCTGTCGGTGTCGTAGTCGAAAGCCCAGATCAACTGCACATTCGGGTGTGAGTCGGACAAGTACAGAGTTTTGCCGTCGGGACTGAAGCCGAGGCCATTGGGGACGATGAAGCCATCAAGTTGCGCTTCGATCGTCCCGGTTGCGCCGGCACTGTAGCGATAGAGCCGTCCTTCGGGCGCATTCAGGCCCATGTTCAACACCATGCTGCCCGCCCAGAAGCGCCCCTGACGGTCGCAGCGACCATCGTTGAGGCGCATGTCCGTGCGTGCGTGTTCAACGCTGGCGAGCCGCTCGGCGTCGAGGCTGCCGTCGGTGTGCGGATGCAAATGAAAGAAGCCGCTCTCCATGCCGGCGATCCAGCCGCCACGCTGGTGCCGCGCGATGCAGGCGAGCATTTCCGGGGCTTTCCAGGCATGCACCTGGCCGGTATCGGCGCTCCAGCGTTGCAGCGCGCCGTTGGGGATATCGACCCAGTACAGCGCATTTTCCTGCGCCACCCAGACCGGGCTTTCGCCCACGGCGTTGCGGGCGTCGACGATCAATTCGGCTTGCATACTCATTCCCTTGGTTTTTATTGGGGGGGATCAAGTGAGTCGGTCAGTCGCCGAAGGGGCCCGCCGCGACGAAGGCGCCACCCTGATAAATCCGCGCCGGGTCATCGGCGGCCGGCATCGGTTGCGCCTCGACTTTCTCGCGGAATACTTCGGAGCTGTCCCGGGCTTCGAAACCGAGGTGGCTGGCGAATCGGTTGTCCCACCAGACGTCTTTGTTATCGGACATGCCGTAGACCACGGTGTGACCGACATTGGCCGTGTACAGCGAGTGCTCGAGCAGTTGCGTGAGGTCGTCGAAGCTCAGCCAGGTGTGCATCATTCGACGGTTTTGCGGCTCGGGGAACGAGGAGCCGATGCGGATGCTGACGGTCTCGATGCCATAGCGGTCGAAGTAGAAACTGGCCATGTCTTCGCCGTAGGACTTGGACAAACCGTAGTAGCCATCAGGGCGGCGCGCAGAGCTGGCGTCGAGTTGCTCGTCCTGTTTATAGAAACCGATGACGTGATTGGAACTGGCGAAAATCACTCGTTTGACGCCATGCCGGCGCGCCGCTTCGTAAATGTGAAAGACCCCGCAAATGTTGGCGCCGAGGATTTCCTCAAACGGCCGCTCCACGGACACACCGCCGAAATGCAGGATCGCGTCGACGCCTTCGACCAGTTGGTGCACGGCCTGTTTGTCGGCGAGATCGCAGAGCACGATTTCTTCGCGATCATCGACAGCGGGCGTGAGCGCGGCGATGTCGGACAGTCGCAGCACGTTGGCGTAGGGGCGCAAGCGTTCGCGCAGGACTTTGCCCAGGCCACCGGCAGCACCAGTCAGCAGCAGCCGGTTGAACGGGGCGCGGGAAGGGGTGGTAGACGTCATGGCATTCCCTTACAAATTGTTATTGGTTTGTTGTAGGTTGTCGTATGACTGCGCTGGAGTATCGGTAGGGTTTCCGGGACTTGTCAACGCGACTTTTGGTGTAGATGACGGAAGGGCCAATTGGCATTTCAATCGCCCAATGGCTGCTCTGCAATGCATTCCCCTGTAGGAGTGAGCCTGCTCGCGAAAGCGGTGTGTCAATCAACATCAATGTTGGATCTGCCGCGGCCATCGCTGGCTTGTCAGCGATGGGGCCGGTGCCGCAACTTTTGCATCGACTGACAGGACGCCTTCGCGAGCAGGCTCGCTCCCACAGGGGATTTGCGGTGGCTCGGGGCTTACAACAACGAAATCGGATAACTGATAAACACCCGGTTCTCATCGAACTCATTGGTGCTGAAGTCCCTGCGAATGGTCGCGTTGCGCCATCTCACGTTGAGGTTTTTCAGTGGGCCGCTCTGTACGGTGTAGGCCAGTTCCGACTCGCGGCCCCATTCCTTGCCGTCAGTGATCAAGCCGGTGTGGACGTTATCGCCGCTGATATAGCGGTTCATCATGGTTAGGCCGGGGATGCCCAGAACGACAAAGTTGTAGTCATGGCGCAACTGCCACGAGCGTTCCTTGGCATTGTCGTAACTGGCGTTGTAACTGTCGTTGGCCAGGGTGCCGCCGCTGGTGCCGTTGACCCGCATCCACGCATCGTCGCCGCCGAGTTTCTGCAGGCCGACATAAAAGGTGCTGCCGCCGTATCTGGCCGAGAGCATGGCGAACGCGGTCTTGTTGTCGAGTTCGCCTGCCTGAGCGCTGCCGTCTTCCTTGCCCGTGAAGAAACCAAGGTTGGCGCCGAGCGTCCAGTCGCCCATGGGCTGGCTGTGGCTGAGGTTGAAGTACTGCTGCTGGTAGATGTCGCTGAGTTCGGCGTACCACACGCCGACCAGGGTTCGCTTGTCATTGAAGCTGTATTCGCCACCGCCGAAGTTGAAACGATCGGAGGTGAAAGCGCCCCGGCCGTTCATCGACATGTCTTCCATGCTTGCGTCGTTGCGTGGGCTGTTGCCGCGGAACTGGCCGCCGTAGACGGTCAGGCCGTTGATCTCGGTGGACGTGATCTGCCCGCCACGAAAGGTTTGCGGCAGGGAGCGGCCATCGTCGGAGCGCAGGATCGGCAGGACCGGCATCCATTCACCGACCTTCAATTCGGTCTTCGACACCTTGGCTTTCATCGCCACGCCGAGCCGGCCAAAGTTGTCCGCCGGACGCCCGTCATCGTGGATCGGCAACAGCTGCGTGCCGCCGGTGCCTTTGCCGCCATCAAGCTTCTGAGAGTACAACCCGAGCACGTCGAGGCCGAAACCGACGGTGCCTTGGGTGAAACCGGATTTGGCATCGAGGATGAAGCTTTGCGTCCACTCTTCAGCCTTGCCTTGTGGGTTGGCCGGGTTGACGAAATTGCGGTTGAAGTAGGCGTTACGCAGGTTCAGCGTGGCTTTGCTGTCTTCCAGAAAGCCTTCAGCGTCGGCGCTCATGGGCATGGCGAAGGCGAGGCTGCTGCAACCTATCAGGCTCAGAGTAGATCGCGGGCGAATAACGGAAAAGCGGGAAGGGCGGGCGGAATTGCGGACAAGTGTGCTCACTGTGACGCTCCCTGTTTCATTGTTGTTTTTATTATTTGTCATACGTCGTCGTACAACATGGTTGCGGATATTTCCTATGTTTTGCGGGAATGTCAACAGCAAGTTATACGATGACTCCCGGCCATCACCCCGACTCCTTGTGGGAGCGAGCCTGCTCGCGAATTCGGACATTCATCCAACCCAGTTGTCGATTGACACACAGCCTTCGCGAGCAGGCTCGCTCCCACAGGGGGAAAAGTGTTTTAACCGTGAATTTGCGGCAAACTTCATCCACCTTCAGCACAAGGCTTTTCAATGGATCAATACGCCCCGCGCCACTGGCAGCCGCACGAGAAGCCCAGTCTGCCCGGTTCCCCTTCGACGCCGCTGCACTCCAACCCCAAGCGCCTGGCCTATGCGCTGGTCGGTTTGCTGGTGGCGCTGACCGGTGGTTTGGGCAACTCGCTGGTGGTCGCCAACCTGCCTTATCTGCAAGGCGCCCTCGGCGCGACCACGGCGGAAATGGCCTGGCTGCCGGCCGCGTATGTAATGACCAACGTGTCGATGAACCTGTTGCTGGTGAAGTTTCGCCAGCAGTTCGGTTTGCGCGCGTTCACCGAAGTATTCCTCGTGTTGTACGCGCTGGTGACCTTCGGCCACTTGTTCGTCAACGATCTCAATTCCGCAGTCGCGGTGCGGGCGGCGCACGGCATGGTCGGCGCGGCGCTGAGCTCGCTGGGCCTGTATTACATGGTGCAGGCGTTCCCGGCGAAGTGGCGAATGAAGGCGCTGGTGCTCGGCCTCGGCACGTCGCAGTTAGCCTTGCCGCTGGCGCGATTATTCTCTGAAGACTTGCTGCAAATCGCCGAATGGCGCGGCTTGTACCTGTTCGAATTGGGCATGGCGTTGCTGTCGCTGGGCTGCGTATTGATGCTCAAGTTGCCGCCCGGCGACCGCTTCAAAACTTTCGAAAAACTCGACTTCCTGACCTTCGCCATTCTCGCCAGTGGCGTCGCATTGCTGTGCGCGGTGTTGTCGTTGGGGCGGATCGACTGGTGGCTGGAGGCCGACTGGATCGGCGTCGCTCTCGCGTCGTCGATTGCGCTGATCATCACCGGTCTGGCCATCGAACATAATCGCAGCAACCCGATGCTGATGACCCGTTGGCTCGGCAGCGGGACGATGATCCGTCTCGCGCTGGCGGTGACCCTGATTCGAATGGTCACCTCCGAGCAGTCCACCGGTGCGGTGGGGTTCATGCAGAACCTGAACATGGGCTATGAGCAATTGCACAGCCTGTACGTGGTAATGCTGATTGGCAGCGTCGCGGGGTTGTTGACCAGCGCGCTGACGATCGACCCCAAACACCTGCTGATGCCGTTGATCATCTCGCTGGGTCTGATGGCCACCGGGGCGGTGATGGACAGTTCTTCCAACAACCTGACCCGCCCGGAAAACCTCTATTTCAGTCAGTTCCTGTTGGCCTTCGGCAGCACGTTTTTCCTCGGGCCGACCATGGTGCTCGGCACGCGCAACGTGTTGACCAATCCGCGCAACCTGGTGAGTTTTTCCGTCCTGTTCGGGATCTGCAATAACCTCGGCGGTTTAATCGGCGCGGCGCTTCTGGGCACCTTTCAGATCGTCCGGGAAAAATTTCATTCCAGTCACATCGTTGAGCACCTGACGCTGTCTGACCCTTTGGTGGCCGCGCGCGTGCAGAGTGGCGGCTCGGCGTATGGCTCGCTATTGGCCGACCCCAGCCTGCGCAACCTTGCGGGTATTCGTAGCCTGGCCAACGCCGCGACCCGAGAGGCCAACGTGCTGGCCTACAACGACGTGTTCATGCTGATCGCCGTGATCGCGGTGCTGACCATGATCTGGCTGTCCATTCGTGCGCTGTGGCTGATGAGCACCACTAAAGCCGTCGCCCCTGCGCCATCCACACCTTCGAGCGGTGCCACTTCTTCATGACCGAACCGACCACCACAACCACCAACGCCATTGCCGCCACGCCCGAAGGTGTGGCGCCGCCGTCATCGCCAAATACTGAGCCACGCTCGCTGCGGGTGCGGATTATTTCGTCGCTGGGCTTTGCCGCGATCGCCATCGTCGGCGTGTTGATCGTGTTGTATGCCTGGCAATTGCCGCCGTTCAGCAGCGCGGTCGAGACCACTGAAAATGCGCTGATTCGCGGGCAGGTGACGATCATCGGCCCGCAACTCGCCGGTTATGTCTATGAAGTGCCGGTGCAGGATTTTCAGTATGTGAAGGCCGGTGATTTGCTGGTGCGTCTGGATGATCGCATCTATCAGCAGCGTCTCGATCAATCGCTGGCGCAACTGGCGGTGCAGAAAGCCGCGTTGGCCAACGTCGTGCAGCAACGCAACAGCGCCGAGGCGACGATCAAGTTGCGCCAAGCGGTGCAGGCCGACAGCGAAGCGCAGTTGCGCAAAAGCGAGGCGGATCTGCGGCGTAACAAGGAACTGGTGAGCGACGGTTCGGTGTCGAAACGTGAGATGGACGTGGCGCTCGCAGCCAATGCGCAAAGCATTGCCGCGGTGGCGCAGGCCAAGGCCAATGTCGAAATCGCTCGTCAGGATTTGCAGACGGTGATCGTCAATCGTGGTTCGCTGGAGGCGTCGGTGGCCAGCGCGGAAGCGGCGGTGCAACTGGCGCGGATCGATTTGTCGAACACGCGCATTGTCGCGCCGCGTGACGGGCAGTTAGGGCAGATTGGCGTGCGCCTCGGCGCCTACGTCAACTCCGGGGCGCAGTTGATGGCGTTGGTGCCGAACCAGAAATGGGTGATCGCCAACATGAAGGAAACCCAGATGGACAACGTGCGGGTCGGGCAGCCGGTGCGTTTCACCGTCGATGCGCTGAACCACCGTAAATTCACCGGGCATGTGCAGCATATTTCACCGGGCACGGGGTCTGAATTCGCCTTGCTGCAAGCGGATAACGCGACGGGTAACTTTGTGAAGATTGCCCAGCGGGTGCCGGTGCGGATCACCATTGATCCGGATCAGCAGGAAGAGGAACGGCTAAGGCCGGGGATGTCGGTGGTGGTTAGCATCGATACCGCCGCCGGCAACACCCAACCCCACTGACACCACACAAATCAAAAACTGTGGGAGCGGGCTTGCTCGCGAAAGCGGTGTATCAGCGATATATATTTGTCTGACACACCGCCTTCGCGAGCAAGCCCGCTCCCACAGTTTGAACTGCGTTTATCCAGTGATCATCGGGGGCAGGGTGCCAAGTAGCGAGACGGCGGCTACGGCGCCAATGCCGAGCAGCCATTCAAGCATCACACTGCGTTTGAGCGTGCCGATCCGCTGTTCGCAATCTTCCATGCGCAAGCGGTTGAACAACGCCAAACCGAGCATGCCCAGCACAATCATCGCCTTGATCAACAGAATCAGCGCAAACCCGCTGAACAACGGCGTCGGCCACCACTGGCCGGTCAGCACACGGACGTTGATCAATCCGGTGATCAGCAACCCCGCCACCAGCCAATAACCAACGCCGCTGAAACGCTGCAAAACACCACGAAGCTCACTCGGCTGACGCAGGATCATCACCAGCAGCAACAACCCACCCAGCCACGCGGCCACGCAGGTCAGATGAACGATCTGGTTGAGAATCAGCAGTTGCCCGCTCAGACCATCCAGCATCGCGCCGTGTCCGACCGGTGCCAGCGTCGCCAGCAGCAAGCCACTCAAACCCAGGCGCAACGGCATGCTTGAACGCCACGGAGTGAACAGCAACGCCAGCAGCACCGCGTTGATCAGCAGGTGCCAGCGCCACACTTGACCAAAAAACGTATTGCCCAACACCAGCGCAATCGTGTCTGGATCAAACGCCGCCGCAGCCGAACCGGCCATGCTCGCGGTAATCAGCAACGCCCAGGCAATCCCGCTGACCAGCGCAACCGCGGCCAGCCAACGGGCGAGTCGCGTCAGGTGCCGATCCAGTTCCAGCGCTTCACCCTTGAGCAGCAACGGCCGGAATAGCCAGGCGCCGAACAGCATCAACACCACGGTGAAATGCAGAAAGCGGCACAGCACCAGCGCCTCGCTCATGAATTACTGGCCAACCTTGAACTGATAGGCGCCTTCGCTTTTGTGCGTGTCGACCGACACTGCGTGCCATTCGACTTTGTATTCACCGGCGGTCAGCGGCGCAGCCGGGGTGATGATCAGGGTTTTCTTGTCGCCTTCGGTGGTCAGCGGTTTGACCGCAACCGGTGCGCCGTCCTTGGTCACGGTGACTTTGGTGAACGTGGCTTCGACACCTTCGGAAAAGGTCAGGCGCAGATCGGCAGGGGCTGCGACGGTGCTGTCAGCGGCCGGGGTCTGGCTTTTCAAATGGGCGTGGGCAAATACCGAAGACGCAGCGAACAGCGAGGCGAGCAGGGCAGTGGTGGTCAGGACATTCTTGAACAGCATCGCGGATACCTCTGAGGCAGAATCGAAGAACGGCCAGTTTACTCAACCGCGTCCGGGCGCGTCTGTACGAAGTTTCGTTTTCATCTGTCGCCCGCGCGCCTGAGCGGATGCTAGTCTTCAACAACGCTGTTGTCAGGGAGCCCACATGGGCAATCACAAGATCGAAATTCGCCGCAATAACGTCGAGAAAATCCTGCTGGCGGCGGAAAAAGTCTTCGCCGAAAAAGGTTTCGGCAGCACCGCGATGGCCGACATCGCCGCCGAAGTGCAACTGCCGCGTTCCAATCTGCATTATTACTTCAGCACCAAGAGCGAACTGTACAGCGCGGTGCTGTTTGATCTGCTGGAAGTGTGGAAGCAGGACGCGCTGTGCTTCGAGATGTTCGACGATCCGCGCGTGGTGCTCAGCAGTTATATCCGCGCCAAGATGAACCACTCGCGCAGCCGGCCGTACGGCTCGAAGGTCTGGGCGAATGAAATCATCCATGGCGCGCCGACGCTGGGCGAGGCGCTGGATGTCAGCCTGTATGACTGGGCGAAGATGAAGGAGGCGAAGATTCGGCAGTGGGTCGAGGACAAGCGGATTTTGCCGGTGGAGCCGTCGGGGTTGTTGTACATGATCTGGGCGTCGACGCAGCACTATGCCGACTTTGATCATCAGGTGAATATTTTGAATGATCACCAGCCGTTGTCGGACATGCAGTTTGAGCGAGCGGTGCAGACGGTGACGAGTGTGATCTTGCGCGGGATTGGTTTGGAACCCTAGAAACAGACCCTCACCCCAGCCCTCTCCCGGAGGGAGAGGGAGCCTACGGAGGTGTCTTGCGGGTTACATCGACCTGAAAAATCCAGTCGATTATGGGTTTAAAGCAGTCCGAGCCTCTGCCTGTATCGATAATGGATTCAAAGCAGATCGTTCACGTCGGTGCAGTTCGTCAATATCCCCCAATCAGTCCCCTCTCCCTTTGGGAGAGGGCTAGGGTGAGGGGCTTTTTCAGACTGCAACGTGATACGGATTGCGCGGATCATGATTCCAGTCCAGAAACGGCTTGCCTGAATCCATCGGCACCATCTCGATACAGTCCGCCACCGGACAAGTGATCTGGCACAAATTGCAGCCCACACACTCATCATCAATCACTTCATATTTATGCGTCCCGTCCGCCTGGCGCAAACTGCCAATCGCTTGATGTGAAGTGTCCTCGCAGGCAATGTGGCAACGCCCGCAACCAATGCACGCTTCCTGATCAATCCTGGCGATCACCTGATAGTTGATATCGAGGTATTTCCAGTCCGTGGTATTGCCCACCGCGCGCCCGGAAAACTCGGAAATGCTGGCGTAGCCCTGACTATCCATCCACCGCGACAAGCCGTCCTTCATCTCCTCAACAATGCGGAAACCATGCAGCATCGCCGCCGTGCACACTTGCACCGCGCCACTGCCCAGCGCCATGAATTCTGCGGCATCACGCCAACTGCCGATGCCGCCAATCCCGCAGATCGGCAAGCCCTGCGTCTCAGGATCACGGGCAATTTCCGCGACCATGTTCAGCGCGATCGGCTTCACCGCCGAACCGCAATAACCGCCGTGGGTGCTTTTGCTGCCGACGGTGGGCAGGGCGACCATGTGCTCCAGATCGACGCTGGTGATCGAGTTGATCGTATTGATCAGCGACACCGCATCGGCGCCACCGCGATGGGCGGCGCGGGCAGCGACGCGGATGTCGGTGATGTTCGGCGTCAGTTTGACGATCACCGGCAGCGAGCAATAGGTCTTGCACCAGCGCGTCACCTGCTCGACGTACTCCGGCACCTGACCGACCGCTGCGCCCATACCACGTTCCGGCATGCCGTGTGGGCAACCGAAATTCAGTTCGATGCCGTCAGCGCCCGTGGCCTCAACCAGCGGCAGAATGTGTTTCCACGACTCTTCAACGCACGGCACCATCAGCGAAACGATGATTGCGCGATCCGGCCAGTCTTTCTTCACTTGAGTGATTTCGCGCAAGTTGATTTCCAGCGAACGGTCGGTGATCAGCTCGATGTTATTGATGCCGAGCACTTCGCGGTTGTTGCCGTAATGTGCCGAGTAACGCGACGAAACGTTGACCGCCGCCGGATCCTCGCCAAGGGTTTTCCAGACCACGCCGCCCCAGCCTGCTTCGAACGCGCGCACCACGTTGTAGGCTTTGTCGGTCGGTGGCGCGGAGGCCAGCCAAAAGGGGTTTGGCGCTTTGATGCCGGCGAAGACTATCGAGAGATCGGCCATTTACGCAGCCTCCACGTTGAGCATCAGTTGCGCGTTAATCGCCTCGGCGGCGAGTTTGCCGTGCTGCACAGCTTGCACGGTGAGGTCTTGATCGAGGCTGGTGCAGTCGCCGCCGGCATACACGCCGGGAATGCTGGTGCGCAGGTTTTCGTCGACTTGAATGCGTTCGCCCTGACGCTTGAGTTCACGGGCGAGCGGGTCGGCGAGGGCGCGGCTGTCGAAGGACTGGCCGATGGCTTTGAAGATTGCGTCGGCGGCCAGTTCGAAGGTTTCACCGGTGGTTTGCAGGCGTCCTTCGACCAGATCGGTGCGAGCGAAACGCATGCCGCGCACGTTGCCTTGATCGTCGAGCAGCACTTCTTCCGGTTGTGCCCAGGTCAGCAGACGCACCTGATTGGCCTTGGCGATGTCTTGTTCATGGCCAGTGGCGCCCATGTCCGCCGCGCCACGGCGATACACCAGATTGACATCGCGAGCGCCGAGGCGAGCCATTTGCACGGCCATGTCGATCGCGGTATTACCGGCGCCGAGGACGATGCAGCGTTCGGCCAGTGGCAGTTGCGTGAGGTCATCGGCCTGACGCAGTTCGCGGATGTAATCGGTGGCGGCGAGCAGGCCCGGGGCGTCTTCGTGGGCCAGGCCGAGTTGCTTGCTGGCGTTGAGACCGAGGCCGAGGAACACCGCGTCGAATTGGTAATGCAGTTCACTGAGGGTCAGATTCTCACCGAGTTTCTGCCCGTGGCGAATTTCGATGCCGCCGATTTGCAGGAGGAAATCCAGCTCCTTTTGCGCGTAATCGTCGACCAGTTTGTACTTGGCGATCCCGTACTCATTGAGCCCGCCAGCCTTCTCCCGCGCTTCGAAAATCACCACGTCATGACCGTGCATGGCGCTGCGATGCGCGCAGGACAAACCGGCCGGCCCGGCACCCACCACGGCGATGCGTTTACCGGTGGCTGCCGCGCGCTGGAATGGGTGTTCAGTGAAGTGTGCGTTGTCGACGGCGTAGCGTTGCAGCAGGCCGATCAGCACCGGCGCGCATTCGTGGGCGTTGTTGCGCACGCAGGCTTGCTGGCAGAGGATTTCAGTCGGGCAAACGCGTGCACAACTGCCGCCGAGGATGTTTGCCGAGAGGATTTTCTGCGCGGCGCCGGGGACGTTGTCTTGATGGATATTGCGGATGAACGAGGGGATATCGATCTCGCTCGGGCACGCATTCACGCACGGCGCGTCGTAGCAATACAGACAGCGCGAGGCTTCCAGATGCGCCTGCCGAGCGTTGAGCGGCGGCGCCAGATCAGTGAAATGCCCGGCGAGGGCGGCCGCGCTTTCGTGCGGGTGGGGGAGATGGTTCAGGGTCTCGATCACGGTTGTGTGCCTCACGGTTATTTGAGGTTCTCTGCCTCTGATGGGCAGATCGTTCCCACGCTCTGCGTGGGAATGCCTCTAGGGACGCTCCGCGTCCAATGACGCGGAGCGTCACGGGCTTCATTCCCACGCAGAGCGTGGGAACGATCATCTAAGGCCGAAGGCCGGGATATCAGCGTTTAACGGCTGTCGGCTTGTGCATCTCAGCCCGCTTACTCAGCAAATCAAACACCGCCGGATACGCCGGCCGTTCGATGTACCGTCCGGCACCGCGCTCGGCGCGCAGGTCGCCATCGGCCCAGACCAAACGACCCTGGCTGACGGTATGGCTCGGCACGCCGCGCACGGTCTTGCCTTCGAAGATGTTGAAGTCCACCTGCTGATGGTGGGTCTTGGCAGAAATGGTGCGCGTGCCTTGCGGATCCCACAGCACCAGGTCGGCATCGGCACCGACGCGAATCGCACCTTTACGCGGATAGAGATTGAAGATTTTCGCGGTGTTGGTGGAGGTGAGCGCAACGAAATCCTGCATCGATAAACGACCGGAATTAACGCCCTCATCCCAAAGCACCGCCATGCGATCTTCGATACCCGCCGTGCCATTGGGGATCTTGCTGAAGTCGTCACGCCCGGCCGCTTTTTGCTCCGCGCAGAAGCAGCAATGATCCGTCGCAGTGGTGTGCAGATTACCGTTCTGCAGCCCGTGCCACAGCGCCTCTTGATGACCGCGCGGACGGAACGGCGGGCTCATCACGTAACCCGCAGCAGTCTGCCAGTCCGGGTGTTGGTAGACGCTATCGTCGAGCAGCAAATGCCCGGCGAGCACTTCGCCGTACACGGGCTGACCCTTGCTGCGCGCATAGGTGATTTCGTCGAGGGCTTCCTTGGTCGAGACGTGCACCAGATACAACGGCGTGCCAATGGTTTCAGCGATACGAATCGCCCGGCTCGCCGCTTCCCCTTCAACCTGTGAAGGCCGCGACAGCGGATGCGCCTCCGGCCCGGTGATGCCTTGGGCCATCAACTTGCGTTGCAGGTGATAGACCAGCTCGCCGTTTTCCGCGTGCACGGTCGGTACCGCACCGAGCTCCAGACAACGCTCGAAACTCGCCACCAGCGTGTCGTCGGCGGCCATGATCGCGTTCTTGTAGGCCATGAAATGCTTGAAGCTGTTGATGCCGTGATGGCTGACCAGTTCGGCCATCTCTTCGCGCACCTGCTCGCTCCACCAGGTGATCGCGACGTGGAAGCCATAGTCGGACGCGGACTTCTCCGCCCAGCCGCGCCACTGATGGAATGCTTCCATCAATGATTGCTGTGGATTGGGAATGACGAAGTCGATGATCGACGTGGTGCCACCGGCCAGACCGGCCGCCGTGCCGCTGTAGAAATCCTCGCTGGCCACGGTGCCCATAAACGGAAGTTGCATGTGCGTGTGCGGATCGATGCCGCCGGGCATCAGGTATTGGCCGCTGCCGTCGAGCACTTCGGCGCCGGCGGGAACATCAAGGTTTTCACCGATGGCTTTGATCACGCCGTCGGCGCAATAGACGTCGGCGCGATAACTTTCATCATGGGTAACAACGGTGGCGCCACGGATCAACAGAGACATTCCGAGTTCCTCGCAGGCATGACCGACTTGTGCCGGTTCTAAATGTTTTATTGATGTACAGCAGTGCAGGGTGTATTCCTGTCAGCGCTGTCAGGAATAGAAACTAGTCGCGAATTTGCAATAGAGCAAGAATATTTTTTATAAGCTTATGTCTGTTTTAACTATATGAAAAATAACGATAAAAAGTGTAAATCACCAAAATGGTGAGGCGGCTCACCATTTTGACGCACTTGACAGGATGGAAATATGAGCAAGATTTCCTATGTGAAATCAGCCGCTTGAAGTTGAGCTGCGGTTGCACGTTCACAATGAAAATAAATGCAGTGCACCAGTTTGAGTCCTGTCTGTTCGGACAACTTGCCAAGTGTTTAGCCTGAGCACCCAGACAAGTTTCCGCGAACTCATCAGGTGAATAATTAAAACTGATAAATATCAGAAAGTTGCAATACGTTTGAAGCACGGCCCTAGCGCCAGGCGGTTCACCCGGCACGTTTATTGATGCCGCCGCTGACACCATGGCCGGTGCACGAAAGTTGTCAGTTCCTCCGGCCATCGTCCGGCTCGCGCCTTGTGTGCAAGCCGCCTGATGAGCAAAAAAATAATCAGAAGAACAGTGGAGCGGCCATGCAACAGAACAGATCGCAAGTGACCGAGCGCGACGGCTTGTTCGAACTCGAAGCCGGCAGCGACGTCCTCGACAGTCCCCGTTACAACCACGATATGGCACCGACCAAGGTGCGCGAACGAACCTGGAATAAATGGCACATCACCGCGCTGTGGGTCGGCATGTCGATCTGCGTGCCGACCTACACCCTCGGCGGCGTGCTCACGGCGTACTTCGGCTTGAGTGTGGGCGAAGCGCTGCTGGCGATTCTGTTCGCCAATATCATCGTGTTGATTCCGCTGACGCTGAACGCCTTTCCCGGCACCAAATACGGCATTCCGTTTCCCGTGTTACTGCGCTCGTCGTTCGGCATTCTCGGCTCCAACGTGCCGTGCCTGATTCGCGCGCTGGTGGCGTGCGGCTGGTTCGGCATTCAGACGATGTTTGGCGGTTTGGCGATTCACCTGTTTCTCGGCTCGATTTTCGACGGCTGGAAATCCCTTGGCGGGACGGGGGAGGTGATCGGCTTCATGGTGTTCTGGGCGCTGAACCTGTGGGTGGTGATTCGCGGCGCCGAGTCGATCAAGTGGCTGGAAACCTTGTCCGCGCCGTTGCTGGTGGCGGTCGGCATCGGCCTGCTGGTATGGGCGATGCCCAATGTGTCGATGACGGAACTGCTGGCGATCCCGCCGAAGCGTCCGGAAGGCGCCAGCGTGGTGAGTTACTTCGCCGCCGGACTGACGGCAATGGTGGGTTTCTGGGCGACGTTGTCGCTGAACATTCCGGACTTCAGTCGTTACGCCAAGAGCCAGAAAGATCAAATCCTCGGGCAGATTTTCGGCCTGCCGCTGACCATGTTTTTGTTCGCCTCGCTGGGCGTAATCATGACCGCAGCGTCAGTGAAACTGGTCGGCGTGACGGTGTCTGATCCGGTGACTTTGATCGGCCATATTCAGAGCCCGGTGTGGGTCGCGGTGGCCATGGCATTGATCATCATCGCCACACTGTCGACCAACACCGCCGCGAACATTGTCTCGCCGACCAACGATTTTCAAAACATCGCGCCCAAGGTGATCAACCGCACCAAAGCGGTGTTGCTGACCGGGTTGGTCGGGCTGTTGTTGATGGGGCATGAGCTGCTGAAAAAGCTTGGTTTGATCGTTTCCGATGTGAGCCTGGAAACTGTGTATTCCAATTGGCTGCTCGGTTATTCGAGCCTGCTCGGGCCGATCGCCGGGATCATGGTGGTGGACTATTTCCTGATCAAGAAACAGCAACTGGACCTGGCCGGGTTGTACCGCGATGACGTGTATCCGGCGTGGAACCGGGCCGGGTTTCTCGCGTTTGGTGTGCCGGTGGTGCTGACCTTGTTGTCGCTGGGTAGCGATGCGTTCAGCTGGTTTTACAGCTATGGCTGGTTCACCGGCTCGGCGTTGGGCGGGATTATTTATTACGGGTTGTGCGTGATGCGGGCGCAGCCTTCTGCCGTGAAAACAGCGGTGTAAGTCATGATCATTCCCACGCTCTGCGTGGGAATGCAGCCCGGGACGCTCTGCGTTCCAACAGCGGACGCAGAGCGTCCATGGATGAGTTCCCACGCAGAGCGTGGGAACTATCGGCATCAACACTGAGGAGATCCCCATGAACGCAGCCGTAGACGTTCTGCAATCGACCCATCAGCACATCAACCGCGATCGCCTTTGGGCCTCGCTCATGGAGCTGGCCAAGCTCGGCGCCACGGTCAAGGGCGGGGTCTGTCGCCTGGCCCTGACCGACCTCGACCGCCAGGCCCGCGACCTGTTCGTGCAATGGTGCAAGGACGCCGGGTGCAGCGTCAAGGTCGATGCCGTCGGCAACATCTTTGCCCGCCGGCCGGGGCGCAATCCCGACCTGCCGCCAGTGATGACCGGCAGCCACATCGACACGCAACCCACCGGTGGCAAGTTCGACGGCTGCTTCGGTGTGCTCGCTGGCGTCGAGGTTCTGCGCACACTCAACGACCTCGGCGTGGAAACCGAAGCGCCGCTGGAAGTGGTGGTCTGGACCAACGAAGAAGGCTCACGCTTCGCGCCATGCATGATGGGCTCCGGCGTGTTCGCCGAAAAATTCACCCTCGAAGAAACGCTGGCCAAGGTCGATGCCGAGGGCATCACGGTCGGCGAAGCACTCAATGCGATCGGCTACGCGGGCCCGCGCAAAGTCAGCGGGCATAAAGTCGGCGCCTATTTCGAAGCACACATCGAACAAGGCCCGATCCTTGAAGACGAACAGAAAACCATCGGCGTGGTGCTCGGTGCGCTGGGGCAGAAGTGGTTCGATCTGAAACTGCGCGGCGTCGAGGCCCACGCCGGCCCAACACCGATGCACCTGCGCAAAGATGCACTGGTCGGCGCCTCGGTCATCGTCGGCGCCGTCAACCGCGCCGCCCTCGGCCATCAACCGCACGCCTGCGGCACGGTCGGCTGCCTGCAAGCCTATCCCGGCTCGCGCAACGTCATTCCCGGCGAAGTGCGCATGACCCTCGATTTCCGTCATCTCGAACCGGCGCGGCTGAATTCGATGATTGCTGAAGTGAAGCAGGTCATCGAAGCGACTTGTGAGGAACATGGCCTGACTTATGAACTGACCCCAACCGCAGACTTCCCGCCGCTGTACTTCGAAAAAGGCTGCGTGGAAGCGGTGCGCGGCGCGGCCAAGGGCTTGGGCCTGTCGCACATGGACATCGTCAGCGGCGCCGGCCACGACGCAATCTTCCTCGCCGAACTTGGCCCTGCCGGAATGATTTTCGTGCCGTGTGAAGGCGGGATCAGCCACAACGAAATCGAAAACGCCGCGCCGGATGATCTGGCGGCCGGGTGCGCGGTGTTGTTGCGGGCGATGCTCGCGGCTTCGGCGGCGGTGGCAGCAGGTAAAGCCGCCGCATAAACATCAACAGATCGCAGCCCTGTGTAGGAGCTGCCGCAGGCTGCGATCTTTTGCTGACACG
The DNA here is from genome assembly GCF_044750025.1 of Pseudomonas sp. NPDC088885. Classification (NCBI taxonomy): domain Bacteria; kingdom Pseudomonadati; phylum Pseudomonadota; class Gammaproteobacteria; order Pseudomonadales; family Pseudomonadaceae; genus Pseudomonas; species Pseudomonas sp. NPDC088885. Next base: position 26,850 of record NZ_JBIVJB010000027.1, read on the forward strand.
CAAATGTCATGAAAATGTGCGACGTTGCCGCCCATGAAAATCATCACCTCCGGCGCGTCCTATCTGGACATCGACGCCTACGCCTGCTGCATCGCCTACGCCGAATTACTCAATCTGCAAGGCATCCCCGCCCGCGCCGTCAGCAGTGCAAAACCCAACGCCAGCGTCTCGAAAACCGTGCTTGCTTGGGGTCGCGCTTTTCAAACGCATGAACCATCGCTGACTGACGAATTCATCTTGGTCGACGTATCCGACTATCACCATTTCGATCCACTGGTCGTGCTCGATCAGGTCGTGGAAGTCATCGACCATCATCCAGGTTACGAAGATTACTGGGCAAAGAAACTCGGTTCGGCCGCCGACATCCGCCCGATCGGCGCTGCGGCAACTCAGGTCTTTCAGCGTTGGCAGACCTCAGACTTGCTAGCAAAAATCAGCGAACAAAGCGCCGCACTGCTGGCCACCGCGATCCTCGACAACACCCTGAACTTCACCAGCCAGATGACGACCGCAGCGGACATCGACGCCTACGCCGAACTCGCATTTCGGGCGAAACTCGCGACCGACTGGCCCGAGAAATACTTCCTCGAATGCCAGACCAGCATCGAATCAGACCTTGCCAATGCCTTGGCAGCCGACCTGAAACGGCTGAAACCCGAAAGTAATCTGCCGCAAGTCTTCGCACAAATGACCGTGTGGGATGCCGATGCGTTGCTGCAAAAGCATCGGCCAGCGATCCGCCAGTGGATGGCGGAGCAGGGCGATGACTGGATGCTGAATGTCATCAGCATCCGCGACCGGAATAGTTGTTTGCTGGCAGACCCGGTGTTGAGCCAACGCAAACTCAATCGCCTGCTGACACTGGACTGGCACGCCGGCATGGCCGTCCACGCACCCTCAATCCTGCGCAAGGAACTACTCAAACTGGGCCTACACACAAACCTGTAGGAGCCGAGCTTGCTCGCGAAGGCGGTGTGTCAGGCAAATCACATCTGCCTGACACAATGCCTTCGCGAGCAAGCTCAGCTCCTACAAGGGTTAGCGATTAATCCAGTGTGAGGTTTTTTGTTCGGCGGTCATTGCCCTGCGGATTGCCGATATCCAGCAACCGTCTCTCCACCAACACATTCTCCAGCGCCTGACGCTCGAACGGCGCCATTTGGTGTTCGCGCTTTTTCAGCTCCAGCAGAATGGGGCTGGACCAGGTGCGGTAGGTCTGTTCGATCGTGCGACGCGACGTCATCAGTCTCTCCTTGATCAAGAGCCCAGGGGCTCAGTCCGATGAGGGAGTAACGTTAGACGACAAACCCGAGACGCGCGAATGGCTGGCTTTTCTGTGGGAGCGGGCTTGCTCGCGAAAGCGGTGGTTCAGTCGGCACAACTGCTGAATGACATACCGCTTTCGCGAGCAAGCCCGCTCCCACAGGGGGTTTGTGGTGGGTTTTGGTCAGTCGTCAACGTTCATCAGTTGCTGCACGCCTTCCCACGCTTCGGCGCGCATGCGTTCGATGTCCAGGCCGGGGATTACGCCGTTGTCGACCACAATCCGGCCGCCGACCAGGCTGTATTTCACCGTGATCGGTTCACCCGCAACCACCGGGGCGACGGCGCTGTCGTGGAAGCCGTAGAACCGTGGGTGATCGAGACTGTAGACCACCAGATCCGCCGCTTGCCCGATTTCGAGCGTGCCAACCGCGCCGAGTCCCAACACCTGCGCGCCACCCGCCGTGCCCCAGTGAATGACGTCTTCAGCGGTGGTCGCCGAGGCGCCTTGTTCGGCGCGGTGGATCAGCCACGCGGTGTTGGCCTCACCGACCATGCTTCCGGATTCATTCGACGCTACGCCATCCACGCCCAGGGAAATCGGCACACCTGCCTCGTACATCTGCGGCACTGGCGCGACGCCGCTGCCCAGCCGCGCATTGCTCACCGGGCAATGCGAGACCCCGGTGCCGGTCTGCGCGAGCATGCGGATTTCGCCCGGTTGCAGGTGTACGGCGTGGGCGAACCAAACGTCGGGGCCGAGCCATTCGTGTTCGGCGACGAATTCCACCGGCAGGCAGTTGTATTTTTCGCGGCAGAAATTCACGTAGTTCTGCGTTTCCGACAGGTGCGTATGCAGGCGCAAACCGAGGCCGCGTGCGGTGTGGGCGAGTTCGCGTAACAGGGTTGGCGGCAGCGAGAACGTTGGCGTGGTTGGCGCGACAACCACGCGGCGCATCGCGTCTGGAGTGTCCTGGTGATACAGCGATTTCAGCCGTTCGATGTCGCCGACCATTTGCTCAAGGCTCTCCGGTTGCAGCGCGGTTTTCGAGAAGCCCGGGTGGGCGCTCGCCGACTCCAGCGCGCCGCCTCGGCACAACACAAAACGCAGGCCAAATTCATCGGCCATGTCGAACAGTACGTCGCCGGTCTCGGTGCTGCCGTGGGCGTGGTAGAGGTAGTGGTGATCGGCGCAGGTGGTGACGCCGGACAGCAGCAACTCGACCATGCCCAACCGTGCGGCGATCCGCGCCAGTTGCGGGGTAAAGCGGTTGAGGCGCGGGTAGGGCACGCTGGCCAGCCAGCCTTGCAGATCCTGATTCAAGCCTTCGGGCACGGCTTTGAGCAGGTTCTGGAACAGGTGATGGTGGGTGTTGATCCAGCCGGGATAGACCACGCAGTTGCGCGCGTCGATCAGCCGTTCGCCGGGTTGTGGTTCAAGGTTCGCGGCCATTTCGGCGATGCGACCGTTGACCACGCGGACGTCCACGGCCCCGGCCCGCGCGCGAGGGCCGCGCAGGCCGGTCATCACCGCGACCGGGTTTTTGATCAGGATGTTCTGAAGTTGAGTCATGGGCAGCTCCAAACTAAAGGATGTGCGAGGCGGATTTACTGGCGGTGGTTTCCGGCACGCTGACGCCATTCAGCGCGGCGTTGAGCAGCACCGACACCAGGCAAGCGATAACCACGCTGCTGTGCAGGAACGGCTGCGACCACTCGGGGAGTTGTTTGAACAAGGTGGGTGCGAGCACCGGTACCAGCGCGGCGGCGATGGTGAAACCGACGATCAAGACGTTGTAGCGATTGCGCTCGTAATCGACTTTGGCGAGGGTCTGAATGCCCGCCGCCGCAACCACGCCGAACATGGCAATGCCAGCGCCACCGAGAGCGGCGGTCGGCATCGAAGCGATGATCGCGCCGGCCTTCGGCACCAAGGCAATCGAGCACATCAGCAAGCCGCTGACCGCGACCACCCAACGGCTGCGCACGCCGGTGAGGATCACCAGGCCGACGTTTTCCATGAAGGCGATAAACGGGAACGCGGCGAACATCCCGGCGATGGTGCTGGCCAGGCCATTGGCGCGCAGACCGTTGATGACCTGTTTGTCCTCGACCGGTTTTTCGACAATGTCGCCGATGGCCACGAACAGCCCCATCGACTCGACCATCTGCACGATCATCACCACCACCATGGTCGCGATGGGGATCAGGCTGAAGGTTGGCAGGCCGAAATAGAACGGGTAGGGCACGGTCAGCCACGGCGCATCTTCGACGCTGTGAAAACTGCCCATGCCCAGACCGTAGGCCAGTCCGGCGCCAACCAGCATCCCGATCAACACCGCCATGTTGCGCAGCATCGGGCTGCCATAGCGGTTGACCAACAGGATCGTCAGCAACACCACCACCGCCACACCAAGGAACGCCGGCGCGCCGAAGTTGCTCGCGTTGCGCCCGCCGCCGACCCATTCGTAGGCAATCGGGAACAGCTGTAAACCGATCACGGTGACGATGCAACCGGTGACCACGGGCGGAAAAAACCGCCGTAATCGACCGACGAAGGGCGCCATCAGCATGGTGAAAATCCCCGCGCCGATCACGGCCCCGCAGACCCCGGCGAACCCAACCTCCGGGTTGCTGCCGATGGCGATCACCGGGCCAACGCTGCTGAAAGCCACGCCTTGCAGAATTGGCAGGCGCACGCCGAATTTCCAGAAGCCGACGGTTTGCAGGAGGGTGGCAATGCCGGAACAGAACAGCGTGGTACTGATCAGCACCACCGTGTCGGCGTGGGACATTTTCAGGGCACTGGCGACAATCAACGGCACGGCGATGGCGCCGATGTACGAGACGGCCATGTGTTGCAGGCCGAGGGTGAGCATCTGTCGTACCGGCAAAACGCGGTCGACGGGGTGCACGGTGGATGCGGTTTTTGATGGGGATGTGGCTGACGACATGGGGAAACACCTCTGGCTGTTTTTATGCGGTAGAGAGGGGTATTCGTCTGATGCCTGCTGCAGATCCCCTGTAGGAGTGAACCTTTGTGGCGAGGGGATTTAGCGAAACGTCGCACCGCCCCGATCGGCTGCGCAGCAGTCGCAAATCCAGCACATGCGGTTTTTCTGGTAAACCGCGAGTACAGGTTTTGGGGGCGCTTCGCACCCCATCGGGGATAAATCCCCTCGCCACAAATTAACTGCCTCCCCGCAGGTAAATTGCCTCAGCAAAAGAAAATTGCCTCAGCACAGAACCTCAACACAGGGATCACTCCACAGATTTACAGGGCCGATTTTGGCATCAGTCATTCGTACACATGTGCCCGAAGCCGCCATCCACCGGCTTCGATGCCTTGTTTCAGCCTGCCAGGCAGGCGGCGAAGCCTTGGTTTAGGGCCGCGCGATCCAGGTCGCGGCCGATGAACACGATCTTGCTCGAGCGGGGCTCCGTGCCCCACGCGGTTGAGGCGCGAAATTCCACCAGGCTGTGCACGCCTTGCAGCACGTAGCGCTGGTCTTCATTGGCCACGGCGAGCACGCCTTTCATGCGGTACAGGTTGTCGGCCTGGGAGGAGCGCAGCTCGCTGATCCAGCGATGGAACGCCATCAGGTTGACCGCGCCGTCCACAGCGATGCCCACCGATGACACGCTTGGGTCGTGTTGGTGATCCTGCTCTTCAATAGAGTGCTCAGCGTGATGCTCATGGTCGTGGTGATCGTGATCGGGCTGATCCGCGCCGATTTCCATCAGCTTCTGCGTGCATTCAAACGCGCCGATGCCGAGGATCTTCGTCAGGTCGATTTGCGCGTGGGTCGAGGTCACCAGATCTGCCGTGGCATTCAAGCCACGGATCTTGCCGCGCAAGGTTTCCACTTCTTCAGCGCTGACCAGATCGACCTTGTTGATGACGATCCGGTCGGCGCAAACGATCTGATCCACCGCCTGATTGTCGACGCCGTCGAGTTGCAGATCCTCCAGGTGCTGGGCGATGTGCTTGGCGTCGACCATGGTCACGATGGCGTCGAGTTCGACTTCATCGGCGATCGGGTCATTGATGAAAAAGCTCTGCGCCACCGGGTACGGATCGGCCAGGCCGCTGGTTTCGATGAGGATGTGATCGAGGCGCACCGGGCGCGCGACCAGTTCGCGGACGATGCGCACCAAGTCCTCGCGAACTTCGGCGGTACAGCACACGCAGCCGTTGACCATCTCGTAGATTTCTTCGGTCTCGGAACTGAGGACGAGATCGCCGTCGATGCCGACTTCACCGAATTCGTTTTCGATCACGGCGATTTTGCGACCGTGGTTTTCTTTGAGGATGTAGTTGAGCAGGGTGGTTTTACCGGCACCGAGGAAACCGGTGAGGATGGTCACGGGGATTTTGGTGTTGCGGGTTGGGGCGTTGAATGGGGTGTTCATTTGAAGCTCCTTTGATTGACCGGTGCACACTGAATTCGGGGTGATTAAATTTTTGATGTTTAACCCTTGTGGCGAGGGGATTTATCCCCGATGGGCTGCGAAGCGGCCCCAAATCCTGCCACCGCGCTGTATCAGGCAGACCGCGGTTGCCGGTTTTACGACTGCTTCGCAGCCGAGCGGGGATAAATCCCCTCGCCACAGTTATTGATTTCCACAGTTGGATCCGGGTGTTCACGCCAGCGTCGTGCGACGCCGGCATCGAGGCCGAACAGGTCGAGCACGCGGCCGAGGCTGTGGTCGACCATTTGTGCAAGATTCGCCGGGCGGGCGTAGAACGCGGGCACCGGCGGGGCGATGATTCCGCCCATCTCGGTGACGGCGGTCATGTTGCGCAGGTGGGCGAGGGTCAGCGGGGTTTCGCGGGCCATCAACACCAGCGTGCGGCGCTCCTTGAGCGTGACGTCGGCAGCACGGCCGATCAGCCCCGAAGACGTTCCGGTGGCAATCTCCGCCAGCGTCCTCATCGAACACGGCGCCACCACCATGCCGAGGCAGCGAAACGATCCGCTGGCAATCCCGGCGGCGACGTCATCGACGCGGTGGTAATGACTGGCCAATGCAGTGACGTCGGCGAGTTTGAAGTCGGTTTCGTGGGCCATGGTCAGCAGCGCCGCGCGACTGATGATCAGGTGGCTTTCGATGTCCAGCTCGGTGAGCAATTGCAGCAAGCGCACGCCGTAGATGAAGCCGGACGCGCCGCTGATGCCGACCACCATCCGTTGCCGGTTCACGATTCCAGTCCTTTGAGCAAAACCCGCGCGCGTTCCAGTACATCCTGATCCAGCTGCGCCTTGATCCCGTCAAACCCGGAACCGCGAGTCGCATCCAGGCCCATCCGCGAAGTGGTGCCGTTGACCGACGACGAAGGATCAAGCGGACTGCCCGGCAAGCCATCGATGGTGAAAATATCCAGGTGCGGCTGGAAGTGTGTGGCCAGTGCCCACAGCACCTGGCTGTCATCGCTGATGTCGATATCGCTGTCCACCGCGATCACGGTTTTCAGGTACGGATCCCAGCCGAGCAACGCCAGCATGATCTGCCGCGCCTCGCCGTCGCGGCTCTGATCCAGCGCCACGTAGCAGTGAAAATGCGTGCCGGAATTCGGATAATGCACGGCGGTGACAGCGGGGAAACGTGCCTTGAGTTTTTCGCTCATCTCCGCTTCGCGCGGCAGGCGGGCGAGGGTCAAATGCTCGGCGTAGCGGCCACCCATCACGTCGACCAGCCAGGCGTCCTTGCGCTTTAACAGGGTGTCGACACGCAGCACATTGTTGGTCGAGCGATCCGAGGAATAACCGCTGAATTCACCGAACGGGCCTTCCTCGGCATAGGCCGCCGGGTCAATCGCGCCTTCCAGAACAAACTCGGCATACGCTGGTACACCGATGCCGTAGCGTGGAGTTTTCACCAGTTCCAGCGGCGCACCAAACAGCCCGCCAGCGACGGCGCGTTCATCGGCGCCATAGGGCAAGCGTGCAGCGGCGGCGAGCATGAACAGTGGGTGCGCGCCAACCACCATGGCCACACGCAATTCTTCGCCACGTTCGCGGGCGGTTTGCAGCATCCGCCACAAATGACCGCGTGAATGCAGGCTGGTGGCGAGGGCCTGGCGGGCGTGGCGCATCGAGCGGTGATAGCTCATGTTGGCGATGCCGGTCAGCGGGTCTTCGGCAACGATGATGGCGTTGGTGATGTACGGCCCGCGATCGCTGTCGAAATGCTTGAGCATCGGCAGCAGCGCCAGATCCAGCGCTTCGCCTTCGAAGACTTCATCGAGAATCGGGCCGCTTTCTACATAATGCGGAGCGATGGGTTGGTTGGCGCGGGTTTGAAAGGTTTCGTGCAGTTGCGCCGGGGTGACGCCGAACAGCCGGGCGATGCGGGTGCGGGAGGCGAACAGATTAGACGCCACCGGCACGCCGAGGTGGCCGACGTTTTCGCAGATCAGCAGCGGATCGCGGCCTTGGGCGGCGAGGGCATCGACCAGGGCGGTGACGTCCTGATCGGCAGAAATCGGTTGAGTGACGGTCAACACATCGTCCGGGTACTCACGGCGATAGGCGTCGATGAACACGTGAAAGTCCTGAGAATCGCCGAGCGTCGAACGGGTCATGGTGTCACCTCGTAAAAAGCAGGCACGCAGGGGTGAGAGGGCGTTCGCGCGGCCAGCCGTTGGCCTGCCGGTCGAACGAACGCCGGGTCATCTTCGTGCCTGTAAAGTCGCTGTGTGCTCTGTGTACAGATCCCTTGTGGCGAGGGCCTTTGTGGCGAGGGGATTTATCCCCGTTGGGCTGCGAAGCGGCCCCAAAACCCGCAATTGCGCTGTGTCAGGAAAACCTCATTTACAGGTTTTGCGACTGCTGCGCAGCCGAACGGGGCGGTGCGACGTTTCGCTAAATCCCCTCGCCACAGGGTTTCCTTGTTACCCCAAGGATCTGCGTTATCTAGAGGTACGTGGTGGTCAGGCGAATGTCGGCCTCGGCCAGATCCTTCGGCGGTGGCGTCGGTTCGATCCCGCACAACCTTGCGATGTTGTTGCCCAGGTAGTCTTCGAGATGATCCTCATCAATCCCCAAACCCTGCGGCGCCGGCGAGCACAACACCTCCAGTTCCCTCAGCCACATCCCCGGCTCATTCGGAGGCGAATCGGTGCCGAACACGATCTTGTTGCGCGGCAGTTCCTTGGCGAATTCGACGATCCGCGACTGGAAGCACCAGCCCGATTCGCAGTACACGTTCGGCGTGTCCATCGCCATCCAGAACGCTTCGAACGAGTAGTTGCCGCCGGTCTGGATACCGAAGTGGCCGATGATGAAATTGACCATCGGGAACTCGCGGATGATCGGGTAGAACATCGTCGGAATCGTGTACGGGCCGTCGCCGGTGTGGATCAGCACGACGATGTTGTACTTGGCGCAGACCTTCATCGCCGGACGCAGCCAGTCGAGTGCGCGATCCGGGCGATAGCCGTGCATGTTGGCGTGCAGTTTGAGCATCTTGAAGCCGTATTCCTTGATGTGGAATTCCAGCTCCGCTGCACCGTTTTCCGGTCCCCAGCGCGGGTTGAAGTTGAAGTTGCCGATGAAGCGATCCGGGTACTTCATGCACAGTTCGGCGATGTACGACATGTAGTCGCGTACGCCTTCGCGGCCCCGGCGGTTGCCGTCGCGATAACCGGTGTTGCCCGGTGGCGGCTGGATGAAACCCATGTCGATGCGGCGTGGTTTGCCGTTGATCATGTACGGGCCGTCCATCAGCTTGAGCATGCGCTCGCCGGTGAACGGTTCGCCAGTGTGGCGCCAGGCCTCGTCGACCAGATTTGTTGGGTGCAGATGGGTGTCGATGATCATCGGTTCAGCTCCTGGCCAGTTGAGTGGTGACGGGGCGCTTGAGTTGCGCCTCTGCTTCGGAAACGGAACGTGGTGGCGGGGTTGGCTCAAGGCCGATCATCCGCGCGGTGTTGTTGCCCAAGTAGTCTTCGAGGGTGTCCTCGTCGAGGTTCAGGCCTTGCGGCGGTTCGTGGCAGAGCACTTCGAGCAGGCGCAGCCACATGCCCGGTTCGTTCGGCGGTGTGTCGGTGCCGAAGAGGATCTTGTGCGTCGGCAAGACCTTGGCGAATTCGACGATCCGCGATTGCAGGCACCAGCCGGATTCGCAGTAGACGTTGGGCAATTCCATCGCCCATTGCATCGGTTCGAACACGTAGACGCCACCGGTCTGCACGCCGAAGTGGGCCATGATGAAATTGACGTTAGGGAATTCCTTGATCATCGGCACCCATTCCGACGGGATGCTGTAAGGCCCGTCGCCGGTGTGCAGCTTGACCGGAATGCCCAGCTCGGCGCACTTCTCGAAGCATGGGCGCACCCAGTCGAGTGCGCGGTCAGGACGGTAGGCGTGCATGTTGGCCTGCATCTGCACCATGCCGAAACCGTGTTCCTTGACGTAGCGCTCGATCGCCTCGACGCCGTTTTCCACGCCGCAGCGCGGGTTGTAGACGAAGCAGCCGATGAAACGATCCGGGTAGGTCTGCACCATTTTCAGGGTGTAGGCCATGTAGGCATCGATGGATTCACGGCCGGTCAGGTCGCCGTCGGTCCAGGTGTAAATCGTGTTGCCTTGCGGCGGCTGGATGAAGGCTTTGTCAATGCGGCGAGGCTTGCCGTTGACCATGTACGGGCCATCCATCATCTCCAGCAGACGCTCGCCGGTGAACGGGTCACCGTCATGCCTCCAGGCGAGGTCCACCAGATCGGTGGGATAGCAGCTGATATCGATGATCATTGCAGTCGATCTCCTGATAGCGGGGAAGGGAGCCTTGCGGCTCTCGGCATCCACGTCCCGGGCAATCGGCCGTTTCTATGCGCAAGACTCGCGCATTCCCTCGCCTGTTCGCATCCGGCCCGGGTGGGTGGCTGCTGAGGGCGAGTATTGGAAAGGGGGGAGGGGTTCGTACAATATTAATTGGGAGGGGTGGTGATATGCGTTCGATATGGCTGCATCAAGATCAAAAGATCGCAGCCTGCGGCAGCTCCTACAGGGATCGGTGTAGGAGCTGCCGCAGGCTGCGATCTTTTGATCTTCATGGATGTGCCGGCCTCTTCGCGAGCAAGCCCGCTCCCACCGGGGGTACGCATTCCAATCTGGGAGCGGGCTTGCTCGCGAAGGCGTCAGGACTGTGTTTGCAAAGCCAACAGTTTGATCGCCTCAACCACCGGCGCCACACGCTCCGCCTGCCCATGCGGCCACACCGCGTAAAGGTTGTAATGCGCCGCAATCTGCGCCTCGTTCAGCGCCACCAACCGCCCACTGCGCAACGCATCAGCCGCGAGTAATCCACGCACCAGCCCCGCGCCAACGCCAGCCTCGGCAGCCGCAATCAAATTCGCCGCATTATCAAAAATCACCCGTGCCGGTGGCTCGGTCGGGGTCATTCCGGCCGCATCCAGCCACGGAATCCACGACCTTCGCGTATACCCCAACAACGGCAACTCCAAAATCTGCGCCGGGCTCAACGGCACCTGCAATCCATAGCGTTCCAGCAAATCCGGCGAAGCCACCGCCAACACCCGATCGCCACAAATCTGCGTCATCTCGCAGTCGTCCCAATCGCCATAGCCATAGCGCAACGCCAGATCGACCCGCTCAAACGTGCCGCGATCACTGCGCGGCATCGACAGCAACGTCACCTCGTAATCCGGCAGCCCATCGAGCAACTGCGGCAGGCGCGGATTGAGCCAGCTCTGCGCCAGTTCACTGTCGACATCGAGGGTCAAACGTTGCGCGACGCTGCGGTTTTTCACCGACGAGATCGCCCGGTCAATCTGCGCCAGACCGTCCGACAACACACTGGCAAACAACTGCCCGGCATCGGTCAGGTTGCTGCCACCCCCCTCACGCACGAACAACGGCTGGCCAATGAAATCTTCCAGCGCACGGATCTGCTGGCTGATCGCGCTGTGGGTCAGATCCAGTTTGCGCGCAGCACTGGAGAAACTGCCGCTGCGCGCGGCGTGGATAAACGCGCTCATGGACTGCACCGACGGGTATCGCTTGTACATGTTGTTAGTCCTGCTTACAGCGGTTGGCAGAAATCGTCGCTGGCCGCGTGTTGCTCAGGGTTCCAATAATCGGTGACCAGGCCTGCACAAAGACGGGCCGCTCTTTTGGAGCCTGACAATGATTGCATTCACGGTTAACGGCGAACGACGCGAGCTGGATGAAGCGTCCTCCTCCATGCCCTTGTTATGGGTCTTGCGTGATCAACTGAAACTCACCGGCACCAAGTTCGGCTGCGGCATGGGCCTGTGCGGTGCCTGCACCGTGCACCTGGACGGCGTCGCGGTGCGTTCCTGCCAACTGCCAGCGGCCGCCGTCGCGGGCCACAGCATCACCACCATCGAAGGTTTGTCGCCGACGGAGAACCATCCGCTGCAACTGGCCTGGGTCGCCGAAGATGTGCCGCAATGCGGCTACTGTCAATCCGGGCAGATCATGTCCGCCGCCGCGCTGCTCAACACCGGTGCGGCAGTGACCGACGATTCGATCCGCAACGCCATGTCCGGAAATATCTGCCGCTGCGGCACTTACGGGCGCATCAACAAAGCGATCAAACGTGCGGCGAATGCGCCGAAGGAGGCGTGATGAGCCTCATCGACGACACCCGCATCGAACTGCCGCGCCGGGTTTTTCTCAAGCAAGCGGCGACCGTCGCTTCCGGACTGGCGATTGCCCTGTATCTGCCCGGCGGCATCGCAGCCACCGATCCAAAAGCCATGGCGCCGGCCAACGAATTTGAGCCGAATGCCTGGGTGCGGATCTTTCCCGACGGCACGGTGAAACTGGTGGTGCACAAGCACGATTCCGGCACCGGCACGCAAACGGCATTGGCCGCGTGTGTGGCGGAAGAGCTGGACGTCAACCCGATGACCGTGCAGGTGATTACCCCGGAAGACCCGTTTTTCGAAACCTACATTCATCCGGTCTGGAAAGTCTTCTCCACGGGCGGCAGCACCAGCGTTTCCCTCGAATACGATCGCTTGCGCATGGCCGGTGCCACGGCGCGGGCGCTGTTGATTACAGCAGCGGCGAAACAGTGGAAAGTCAGCCCCGACAGTTGCACCACCGAGGAAGGTCGCGTCGTTCACACGTCGAGTAAGCGTAGCCTCGGTTATGGCGAACTGGTCGGGGTCGCGGCGAATCTGCCAGCGCCGACCCACGTCACGCTGAAAGACCCGGCGCAGTTCAAATACATCGGCAAGCTGCGGCACAAACGCGATGCAGCGGCCAAGGTGTGCGGGCGGTTCAAGTACAGCATCGACGTGCAATTGCCGGACATGCTGGTGGCGGTGATTCAGCGTGCGCCCGTTGTTGGCGCGAAGGTCGTCAGCGTCGATTCAGCGGCGGCTCTGCAAGTGCCGGGCGTACGCAAGGTGTTGGCGATTCCCGGGCGTCCGGATGTGCTCGGCGGCAATCTGGAAGGCGTCGCCGTGTTGGCGGATACGTTCTGGGCCGCGCAGCATGGCCGCAAAGTACTGGAGATCAAGTGGAGCGATTCACCTTTGGCCGGGTTCGACAGCGAGCAGTTGTTCAGCGCTCAAGCCAAAGCCATCGGCGATCCGCAAGCGCAAACCGTCAAAGCCATGACCCAAGGTGATGTCGCCGGGCAATGGGCGGGCGCGGCGAAGCTGATCGAAGCCGATTACACCATGCCCTACAAGGTGCAAAACCCGCTGGAACCGATCTGCATCACCGCGCAGGTCAAGGACAAGGCGATCACCTATTGGGGCGGCGTGCAGGTGCCGTCGTCGGCACTGGAAGCGGCGCAAACCGTGTGCGGGATCGACAAGGCCAACGTCACCATTCATGAGTTGGTGTCGGGCGGCAGCTTCGGTGCGCGGGAGGCGAAATACTGGTTGTTTGAAGTCGCGTATCTGGCGCAGAAAACCGGCGTGCCGGTGAAACTGCTCAACAGCCGTGAAGATGAAATGCACGCGCTGTTCAATCACCCGGCAACCTTGCATCGGGTCAAAGGTGCGCTGGATGCTCAAGGCAAACTCAGCGCGCTGCAATTGCACGCGGTATCGCCGGCCTCCCCGGAACAGTGGGAACCGGGTTATTTCGAACGCCCGGACAAGATGGATTACAGCACCACCGAAGCGATCACCGCGTGGGACTTCGCCTACCGTCCACCGCATCTGGAATTGAATTGGGTCAAGCACGAAAGCGACGTGCCGAGCGGCTGGTATCGCTCGGTGAGTTTTATTCCCAACGTGTTTGCTGTGGAAAGTTTCATGGATGAGCTGGCGCATGCCGCCGGTACAGATCCATTGGCATTCCGCTTGGCCAATATGCAAGAGCGACCACGGCATGTGGCGGTGCTCAAGCAGGCAGCCGAGCGCGCCGGATGGGGTCAGCCGTTGCCACCGGGCACGGCGCTGGGGATTGCGACCAATCAGGGTTACACCAGTTTTATTGCGGTGGTCGCGCGCGTCGCGACAGTCGACGGCAAGCCGAAAGTCGAGAAGCTCACCTGCGTGGTTGATTGCGGTTTGGCGGTGTCGCCGGGCGGTGTTGAAGAGCAGATCTACGGCGGCCTGATGTGGGGCTTCGGTCACGCGTTGTTCGATCGGCTCGACATCAAACAGGGCAGGGTGGTGCAGAGTAATTTCCACGACTATCGCGTCACGCGCATGTCCGACATGCCGGCCACCGACATCCTCGTGCTCGACGGTGAGCCCAGCAAACCCGGTGGCGTCGGCGAGTTGGGCAGTCCGTCGGTGGTGCCGGCCATCGCCAATGCGTTGTTCGCGCTGACCGGCGTGCGCCAGCGTTCGACGCCACTGAGCCTGGGATAAATCGCCATGGACTTGCGCTTGCTGCGGTACTTCATGGCGTTGGCCGATGAGTTGCATTTCGGTCGCGCTGCCGAACGCCTGCATATCTGCCAGCCGCCGCTGAGCCAGCAGATTCGTTTGCTGGAAGAGGAACTGGGCACGCCGCTGTTCGAGCGCAGCCATCATCGGGTTGAACTGACAGCGGCGGGGCAGATGCTCAAGGAGCAGGCGCCGCTGGTGTTCGAGCAGCTTGAGCGGGCGCTGGATCTGACCCGGCAGACCGGACGCGGCCAGCTCGGTGAACTGGAAATCGGCATGATCAGTTCGGTGATGGTCGGCGTGCTGCCCAAGGCTTTGCACCTGTTTCGCGAGCGTTATCCGCAGGTCAATTGGCGCCTGCACGAAATGACCCCGGCGGCGCAGGTCAAGGCGTTGAAGGAGAAACGCATTGATGCCTGCGTGTTTCGCGTCGGTTATGACGATCCGCTGTTGCGCAATGAACTGCTGATTTACGAGCCGATTCACGTGGTGATGCCGGCGGATCATCCGTTGGCGCAGCGCGAGGTGCTGGCCCCGGCGGATCTGGCGCAGGAGCCGTTTGTGGCGCTGGAGCTGAAGCAGTCGCGGTTCGCCAATTTTCTCTATCAGTGCTGCATTCAGGCCGGGTTTACCCCGCAGATACGGCAGCAGGTGATTGAGGTGCAGACGTTGCTGAGCCTGGTGCGAGCCGGGTTTGGCGTGGCGCTGTTGCCGGCGTCCATTGAACAGTTGGCGCCGGCGGGGCTGGTGTTTCGACGCCTGACCCCGGCGTTGCCGGAAGTGCCGTTGTATGCAACGTATCGGGCCGACGATGCCTCCCCCGTCCTGAAACTCTTCCTCGATACCCTGCGAGAACTCAAGGCACAAAACTCCAACTGACCCCTTGTGGGAGCGACACGAATCTTTAGCACACCACGAAACCTGTGGGAGCGGGCTTGCTCGCGAAGGCGTCGTGTCAGCCGACGCATGCTTTAAATGACACACCGCTTTCGCGAGCAAGCCCGCTCCCACAGGTTTTTCTGCCGCACACAACATCCCGGACACACCATAGATCCCCGTGGGAGTGATCCTGCTCGCGATAGCGGAGGATCAGTCAATATTTTCGGCACGGACAGTCAGCCATCGCGAGCAGGCTCACTCCTACAGGTTTTTCTGCCGTACACAAAGTCCCGAATATGCCAAAGATCCTTGTGGGAGCGGGCTTGCTCGCGAAGGCGTCGTGTCAGGCGACGCATGCTTTAAATGACACATCGCTTTCGCGAGCAAGCCCGCTCCCACATTTTTTAGCTGCCGCACACGACACCCGGACACACCATAGATCCCTGTGGGAGTGTGCCTGCTCGCGATAGCGGAGGATCAGTCAATATTTTCGGCACGGACAGTCAGCCATCGCGAGCAGGCTCACTCCTACAGGTTTTTCTGTCGCACACAAAGTCCCGAATATGCAAAGGATCCTTGTGGGAGCGGGCTTGCTCGCGAAGGCGTCGTGTCAGGCGACGCATGCGGTGCATGACCCACCGCTTTCGCGAGCAAGCCCGCTCCCACATTTTTTAGCTGCTGCACACAACACCCGGACACACCATAGATCCCTGTGGGAGTGAGCTTGCTCGCGAAGGCGTCGTGTCAGCCGATGCATGCTTTGAATGACACACCGCTTTGGCGAGCAAGCTCGTTCCCACAGTGAACTGCGGTGTTCCCGGAGAAATTGTTGGTCGGCACGATCACGTGTGGCTGCGGTCGTACTCTTCACATGGCGCATCACTTGTGGAGATCCAATGAGCCAGGAAGTCCTGACCACCGAAACCAATCGCCGCCAGTTGCAGCAAATCATCGCCGGGTTGTCCGACGGGGTGATTCTGCTGGAGCGGGATCAGAGCATCCTCTGGGCCAACGAGGCCGCGCTGGCCATGCATGGCGTCAGCCGGATCGGTGAGCTGGGCCACAACGCCGCCGAGTACGCGCAGCGTTTCAACCTGCGTTATCGCAACAACCACACGTTGGCGCCCGAGAATTATCCGATCAGTCGCGTGGCCCGCTGCGAGGCGTTCAATGATGTGCTGATCGAAGTGAATGCGGCGGATGACCCGGAACGCATCTGGGTACACAGCGTGCGCAGCATGATCCTTACCGATCGCGAAGGGCAGCCCGAGTCGCTGGTGTTGATCATGAGCGACGTCACCGACTGGGCCAACGCCGAGCAGCGTTTCGAAAAAACCTTCAATGCCAACCCGGCGCCGGCGGTGATCTGCCGAATCAGCGACTTGCGCTATATCAAGGTCAATCCGGGGTTTCTGGAGATGACCGGCTATACCCGCGAGCAAGTCATCGGCACGTCAGCGTATGAAATCGACATCTACGAGCAGGCAGAAAAACGCGATCTGGCCATTCAGCGCCTGCGTGATGTAGAGACCATTCCGCAGATGCAGGCTGAATTGCGCTTGCCCGATGGCAGCAGCAAACAGGTGATCGTCGCCGGGCAACCGCTGGTGCTCAACGACGAAGATTGCATGCTGTTTTCCTTTGTCGACATGGAGCTGCGGCACAAGGCCGAGGTGGCGCTGCGTCAGAGTGAGGAGCGGTTTGCCAAAGCGTTTCGCCTGACGCCGGTGCCGATTCTGATCTGCACGGCGGAGGAGCAGCGGGTGCTCGACGTCAATCAGGCGTTTCTCGATACGCTGACATTTGACAGTGATGATGTGCTCGGTAAAACCGTGACGCAGATTGGTTTTATCGATGACAACGGTGCGCGGTCTCGTCTGCTCGCGGCGCTTGAGAACAGCGGCCGAGTGGATCGGGTGGACGTGCGGGTGCGCACCAAGGACGCTGATTTGCTCGAGTGTGCGCTGTCGGCCGACACCGTGAATATTCATGATGTGCCGTGTTATTTGCTGGTGCTGATGGACATCACCGAGCGCAAGCGCACCGAGCTTGAGCTGGTGGCGGCGATTGAAGAGGTGATGAAGGATGCTTCGTGGTTCAGTCGTACGCTGATCGAGAAGCTGGCGAATGTGAAGAAGGTCAATTCGCCGCAATTGCCGAGTGTGTCGTTTACCGATCTGACCGCGCGGGAGCGGGATGTGTTGGGGCTGATTTGTGAGGGTTTGGCGGACAAGGAGATCGCCGCGCGGCTGAAGCTGGCGCCGAATACCGTGCGCAATCATGTGGCGACGGTGTATTCGAAGCTGGATGTTCATAGTCGCAGTGAGGCGATTGTCTGGGCGCGTGAGCGCGGGTTGTTTTCGGGGGAATGGCGCGGGCAGCGGTAGGGTGCAAATGCACTAGTTGATCCGGTGCAAATTGAGGTTCTGGTGGGGGCGGGTGGTTCTTAGTCTGGTGGGGTGCGGTGCGTGTCTTTTTTGGCGTGACCGTGTCCCTTCGAAGTAGCTAAAGGAACAGCCTCAATGATGAATCTTGCGCAGTTGCGCGCTCAGCTTGAGCAGAGTTTTTCGCCGCTGGCGTGTGAGTGTCTGGTGGATGGTGATCATTCGCTGACGGTTAAGCTTTATCACCCGGTGTCTGGGCAGGTGGATTTGGTTGTCAGTGGGTTGAAACTGGATGTGCTGCGCACGGCGGAGTCGGTGGCGGGGTTGATTGAAGAATTGCGTTATGAGTTGGAGAGTAATTCTTTGCGCTCGTCTCGAGATCCCGACTTGGCCTGAGCCCGTGTAGGTGCTGCCGAAGGCTGCGATCTTTTGATCTTTTGATCTTTTGATCTTTTGATTATTTGGCTTTGGGGTACATATCCGTTGCTGCAGTTACGGCTGCTAATGGTTTCGCCCTTACGGCGAGTCCCTTTGGCAAACGCCCCAAAGGAACCAAAGGTCTGTGCCCTGACGTCCGGCCCTCGCTAAGGCTCGGGTTCCTTCGCTCCGGGTTCATCCGGGGGCATCGCCTACGGTTTGCTTCGCTGCACCTCCTCTCGATGCTTTCCCCGTATGAATCCCTCCACTCAGCCTCCCGACGGGCTCTAAGATCAAAAGCAGGCGAGCTGACACTCGGCCTATTGAGTGGTGAAGAGCGTGGAGTGTTTGGATTTGGATTTGTGGTGTTCTTGCCCCTCACCCCAGCCCTCTCCCGAGGGAGAGGGGGCCGATTGGTGGGCTTTTCGGGATTTGTGTTCGGCGCGGTATTTCACGTCGGCGTAACTTGCTCAAACACCTCGGTCAGTCCCCTCTCCCTCTGGGAGAGGGCTAGGGTGAGGGGCTTTCAGAATATACGCGGCAGCCGAGCTTGCGCTCATCCTGTGTAGGAGCTGCCGAAGGCTGCGATCTTTTGATTTTGCTGTTGTAGAAGTTGAGCCTGCTCGCGATGGCGCTCTTTCAGGCAATCCAATCGCGATCCCCACCCCAAAATCGACAGCCCCATTCCCCCAATCCAGCCATTTCACTGGCGCTTGCACTCACCTCGGCTATAAAGAATGAGTGGTCAGGTCTCTCGTGGTCGGTTGGGTCGCGGGAGTTTGTCGCTCATTTTTCGCGGGTCGTCCTATGAACAGTCTTGGGAAACGCGTGTTGCCGTTGGTTATTTTTGGTGTGTTGGCCGGTTGTGCCAGTCCTCCGCCGCCTCCGCCCGTGGCGCCGCCTCCGCCGCCGGAACGCACTTGTCAGATTCAGGAAAGCACCGAGGTGGTCGGTGACATGTACATCGACGAGCAGGTGACTCGCCACATCACCACCACCCGTTGCGTCACCCAATAGATCCATTGCTTGAAAAAACTGTAGGAGCTGCCGAAGGCTGCGATCTTTTGATCTTGATCCACGAAAATCAAGAGATCGCAGCCTGCGGCAGCTCCTACAGGGGCAGGATCCGTTCAGGGTTTGAGCGGGATCAGGAGAGGAAACCGCCATCCACGTTCAGCGCAACGCCGGTGGTGTAGCTCGATGCGTCGCTGGCCAGATACAGCACCGCACCGGCCATTTCGCTCGGATCGGCCACGCGCTTGAGCGGAATCTGCGTCAGCGCTTGTTTGAGAATCGCGTCGTTCTTCACCAGCGCCGAGGCGAATTTGGTGTCGGTCAGGCCCGGCAGGAGAGCGTTGCAGCGGATGCCGAACTGCGCGCATTCCTTGGCGAAGACCTTGGTCATGTTGATCACCGCAGCCTTGGTCACCGAGTAGATGCCCTGGAAGATCCCCGGCGAAATACCGTTGATCGACGCAACGTTGATGATGCTGCCGCCACCGTTTTCGCGCATCAGCTTGCCGGCTTCAACCGACATGAAGAAGTAACCACGAATGTTCACGTCGACGGTCTTCTGGAACGCGCCGAGATCGGTGTCGAGCACGTTGCAGAATTGCGGATTGGTCGCGGCGTTGTTGACCAGAATATCGAGGCGACCGAACTGTTCTTTGATGCCGGCGAACACTTGGGCAATCTGTTCCATCTCACCGATGTGGCAGGCCACTGCAGTGGCTTTGCCGCCGGCCGCGATGATCGCGTCGGCGACGTGCTGGCAGCCGTCGAGTTTGCGGCTCGAGACGATGACGTGGGCGCCTTGCTGGGCCAACAGTTTGGCGATGGCTTCGCCGATGCCACGGCTGGCGCCGGAGACGAAAGCGATTTTGCCGTCGAGGTCGAACAACTGAGTCTTGGACATAGGGGTTCCTTGGTGTGGGCCGTCAGAGGCTCGATTTCGCGATGACTTGCAGGCTCATCTGCTCCAGCAGTTTGTTCATGTGAATGAACTGCGCGAAGCGTTTGTCCTGGGTCTGGCCGTGGTAGAAGCGGTAGTAGATCTGCTGCACGATGCCGGCCAGGCGGAACAGGCCGTAGGTGTAGTAGAAGTCGAAATTGTCGATCTGGATGCCCGAGCGTTCGGCGTAGTAATCGACGAACTCGCGGCGGGTCAACATGCCCGGTGCGTGGCTTGGCTGGCGGCGCATCAGTTGCACCGGCGCCGGGTCGTCGGCCTGAATCCAATAGGCGAGGGTGTTGCCCAGATCCATCAGCGGATCGCCGAGGGTGGTCAGTTCCCAATCGAGCACGCCGATGATCTGCATCGGGTTGTTCGGGTCGAGGATGACGTTGTCGAAGCGATAGTCGTTATGGACGATGCTCGAGGTCGGATGGTCGGCCGGCATCTTGTCGTTGAGCCAGGCTTTCACCGCTTCCCAGTGCGGTGCGTCCGGGGTCAGGGCTTTTTCGTAGCGCTCGCTCCAGCCTTTGATCTGGCGGGCGACGTAGCCTTCCGGTTTGCCCAGATCGCCGAGGCCGCAGGCGTTGTAGTCAACACGGTGCAACTCGACGAAACGGTCGATAAAGCTCTTGCACAGCGCTTCGGTTTTTGCCGAGTCGAGGCCCAGTTCCGGCGGCAGTTCCGAGCGCAGAATGATGCCGTTGACGCGCTCCATCACGTAGAACTCGGCGCCGATCACCGACTCGTCGGTGCAGTGCACGTAGGCTTTCGGGCAATACGGAAAACCGTCGCGCAGCTGATTGAGGATGCGAAATTCGCGGCCCATGTCGTGGGCGGATTTGGCCTTGTGGCCGAACGGCGGACGGCGCAGGACGAATTCCTGTTCCGGGTATTCCAGCAGGTAGGTCAGGTTCGACGCGCCGCCGGGAAACTGGCTGATCGCAGGCGTGCCGCTCAGGCCCGGAATATGCGCCTTGAGGTACGGATCGATCAGGCTGGCATCAAGTTCTTCGCCAGAGCGGATACGGGTGGACTGGTCAGTAAGCGCCATGCTTATCCCTTCTGCTTATTTTGGAGGCCAGACATCATTGGCTAATCTAATGGCGCGCCCGATTGCTCACAAGCGCGGTGCGGTCTTATAGGTTAGCGTGTTGCCGGATAATCAGCGTTCCGAATAGGCACAAGAGCCCACCGTGTTGCCGGATAATCAGCGTTCCGAATAGGCACAAGAGCCCACCGTGTTGCCGGATAATCAGCGTTCCGGATAGGCACAATAGCCCACCGTGTAGGAGCTGCCGAAGGCTGCGATCTTTTGATCTTACTTTTATAAGATCAACAGATCGCAGCCTTCGGCAGCTCCTACAGGTCAGTCAGATCAGTCAGATCAGTCAGGTCAGTCAGATCAGTCAGGTCATTCAGGTCAGTCAGATCAGTGCACGCGCTGGTTGCTGAGTTTTGGCGGGAGAGCGATCGGGGTGAGCACCGGTTGCCCGGAGAAAAACGCGACGAGGTTTTTGCCCACCAGTTCGACCGTGCCTTGGGTGGCCTCTGGCGACAGGCCGGCAACGTGAGGCGTGAGCAACACATTGCTGAGGGATTTCAACGCATCCGGCACTTGCGGTTCGTGATCGAACACATCCAGTGCCGCACCGGCAATTTTTCGTTGTTCAAGGGCCGTGATCAGGTCTGCTGTGGCAATCACACTGGCCCGCGCAATGTTGACGATAAAACCCTTCGGCCCCAGTGCATCAAGCACTGCACGCGTCACCATATGCTGCGTACCAATACCGCCCGGCGTCGCGATGATCAGAAAGTCCGAAGCGCGTGCCAGTTCGGTCGGCGTCGAGCAAAACGCGTAAGGCACCTCGCTGCGCACCTGACGGCTGTGGTAGCTGATTTCCATGTCGAAACCGAGGTGCGCGCGCTTGGCAATCGCCAAACCCACTGCACCCAATCCGAGAATCCCCAAGCGCTTCCCGGCCAGGGACGGCCGCATGATCTTCGGCCATTCACCACGACGTACCGCCGCGTCGCAACGCGGAATATCCCGCACCAGCGCCAGCAGCATCGCCATCGCATGGTCGGCCACGGACGAGGCGTTAACCCCGGCGCCATTGGTCACGGTAATCCCGCGATCACTGGCGGCTTGCAGATCAACCTGCTCATAACCGGCCCCGATCACGGTGATGATTTTCAGCGCGGGCAGGGCGGCGATCTCGTCAGCCGTCAGACCCAGCGGGCCACGGGTTAGCACCGCATCGATGCGACTGCCGTGAGTGGCAATAGCCTGCGCGCGTTCGGCGGGCGTCGGCGCGAGGATCAGGTGAAAACCCTGATTTTCCAGAATCGGCAAATAGTCGTTGATGGTTTCAACCAGTACCAGAACGGTTGCGGGCATTGCGCGGCTCCTGTGATCGTCGGCGTCGAGGGCATCAAATTATGCTTCAGAGTGCTGATTCCAGAGCGGTTTGGCAATGGTTGAACGTTGCCCCGCATCAGCCAGTGTAGGAGCTGATGCAGGGCTCGCCTGAACGCTTCGTCAGAAGCTTACGTCGGCGCTGTTTATTACCCGGGCGAAGGCGCCACCGAGGGTGGCGTTGTGGTGCTCGATGATCGCCTGCGCTGATAGGGCAGGAGTGTCCATGCAAGTGTGGGCGTCGGCGATCAACACGGGTTTGAAGCCCAGGTCGGCAGCGGCGCGGCAAGTGCTATCGATGCAGAATTGAGTCTTCATGCCGACGAGGTAGAGATTCTCGATTTTTCTGGATTGCAGTTGCTGCGCCAAGTCAGTGCCATAGAAGGCGTTGGGTCTGGACTTGTTAAAGAGGGTTGCGGTTTCAGCGTTGAGCTCAAGCTCGGGCAGCAATTGCCAGAACGGACTGCCAGCGGCAATCGGCGAACCTTGCGGGCCGGTGTGGCGCACCGCAAAGATCGGCACCTGCTGTTGTCTCGCCTTGGCGATCAGTTGCTGGATGTTGGCGAGAATTTGCTCGCCGTGATGAGGTTGTTCCGGGCCATGAAACAGACCGACCTGCATATCGATGATCAACAGTGCTGCAGACATGATGTCTCTCCTTGAGTGCTACAAATGCCGCACGGATGGGAGAAACAACAAGGCCCCGTCCATTGCTGGCGGGGCCTTGGGTTTGCTGCGCTGGGGTTACCTCAGGCGCAAACACCACGACCCGCCGATGGCGGTCGTGGTGGTACGGGTGAGGTGCAGCGCACAAAGGTTCATGGGGCTGATCATGCTGTGCGGGTTGCGCGCCTGTCAATTGGCGTATTGAGCGATGCCGTTGCCGAACGACCAGTTCTCTTTTTTCACCTCGACCAGATTGATGAAAACGTCTTCGAGGCGAATCGACAGGTGCGTGTTGAGGTTCTGCGCGATGGTTTGGTACAGCGTTTTTTTCTGCTCCAGCGTTCGGCCTTCGTTGAGCGTGATCTGGATGATCACCAATTGGTCGGAGCGCTGGATGCCGAGGTACTCGGAGTCAAAGATAAAGTGATTGGCGTCGTGCTCGTTGAGGATCTGGAAGTTGTCATGATCCGGGACGTTGATGGCGCTGCGCATGGCGCTGTAAATCTGCTCGCCGATGCGTTTGGCAAAGGTCGGATCGGGGTGTTTTTTGATTTCGATGCGGACTAATGGCATGGGTAGGCTCCGAGGGAGTAGTGGGGCCTTCCTCACGCTAGATGAAATGGTGGGGATTGAAAGTATTTCGCTCGCCGATCCGACGCCTTCGCGAGCAAGCCCGCTCCCACAGTGGATCGCATTCCAACTGTGGGAGCGGGCTTGCTCGCGAAGAGGCCGGTATGACCAACACAAAAGCCTGCCTCTTGCACGGTGCTCGCGCCACAATCTGTCGGACATTTCGCTACAGGTTGTCAGCCAATAAACACAACTCGGTAATTCGCGTTTATAGACACCTGAAGTTACGTACGATTGCCCACAAATCGTTGCGTCGTTGCCTACGCCTAAGACAGAATCCGCCGGCTTGTGCGCCATGGGGCGGGTCGGTAACGTTGATCGGGTCACTGATTTCCAGTGATCGGGCTTAGCGGCTCGGTATGCATCCACGGTTGTACAAGTCCTATCAAGTCAGGCTTTCGCCTGCGCTCGATGGTGGCTGTGCGCGCCGGGTTGTGAATGCTTACCGGACCGCTAACTTGCGCACAGCTGACTCCCTCTTGCTTGAAGGCACTCATCGCAGGAAGTTGCTGGGGATTGCGCAGGTTGTGATGCTTGGCGAACTAGCCGTCAATCAGTTGCTCGATAATCTGGTGCAGGTCGAACAAATCTTGGTTGCTGCGGACTGGCTGGCTTGCCGCGTACTCTAAAGCGAATGGGGACAGGTCTATTTCTTGAAAATAGAGCTGTCCTCTTTTCTCCTGTTCTTTTCTAATTCCAAGTTATATCGGTAACAGCAATACCATTGATCAGGCCTGCATCTCCTATGAATAGGTAAAAATAATCGCACCCGCTACCGTGTTCGAAAGTTACTGTATGTGGAATTTCAAATGCATCCATTACAAGGTTTTCTCCGTGAAGAACATCACCTCCTGAGGTATGAAAAGAAACTGCATTTTGGCTATATGCAGATGCTCGATAAGTAATTGTTACTTTTTTTGCTGTCACTCCAAATGCATAGCGGCTCATTGTTAAATTACCAGTGGCCAGTAATTGCCCAAGTTCAGGCATGGACTCGATTATGTAAATGTCGGCATTTGTCGCTGCATTAGTCATCTTGGACACGGTCAGTGTAAGCCCGCTGGGAAGTTTCATTGGTGCACCAAAAGTTACTTTTCCTCGCGGGGCTAAATCCCAACTCTCAGATCCCGACACTGTCTTGATAACTGTAAATCCTCGCGATGCAGAAACTTGACCTGCACCATACAAACCTTTGGCGGTAAAACTATGAGCTACGGCGCTCAACCCTGAAACTCGCAATGTCCAGATCCCTGTAGTTGGATCGACTAACGCTTCATCTTTAACATCAGTGCCATCCAATATCTGTACTTTTTGTCCTTTGCTTGCAGTGCCAGACAGAATTACCGAAGTTTCATAAGTGGTTGCACCTTCCGGAATTTCAATCCCGCTCGGAGAACCTTTGACCGAACTGATCGTCGGTTTCACGTCCTCCACACCCTTGACCCTATAACGCTTCACCGGCGCCACAATCGCATCCGTCTCGACCTGGCTGGAAGTCAGTGCTGCCTTGAAATGCAATTCCAGGTTGCTACCGTCGGCCAAATCCTTGAAGAAGTCGTAATACACACCCTGGTTATATTTACCTGCACTGATCCAACCCGCGTTAACCGCTGCGCCCGGCACTTTCCAGACCACAAGGGTGTGCTCAGCACCCTGAGTATTCGTTCCAATAAGCACCAGCCATACCGGCTGTCCCACTTGGATGAACGCCCACACCCCGGCACTAATTGTGGCCCCCGCCGTGAGTTTACTGATATCAAGTTCATCGCCGTCAGCTTGCAAGATAGAAAGTTTGTCCAGCTCGGCCATCGGCAGTGGCATGATCGTCACACTCAACGGCAGGGAGGCAGTGTTGACGCTACCTTCAGTCACTACGTACGTAATATTCAGCGTTGTCGAACCGTTACCGATGTTCGCGGCGATGGCTTGCGATTCAATCAAAAACTCGACGCTGCCACTGGTGGAACCCGGTTTGGCGGGAATGTCAGGCGAACCTGCACCGGGTTTGCCTTCCACATTCAGTTTGATGTTCTGTGCAGTGTTCATCCCCTCGTAGGACACAATCACAATCGTACCGTCTTTGGCGTCGAGTGGTGCCAGCGTCACACTCGAGCCGGTGCCTGTCGCCTGTGGCAGGCGCACGACGGGCAGCGGATTTTGCAGTGCATTGCCGACACTGAACTCCAACTCATTCGAATAGCTTTCCTTGCCCGTCTCCGCTCGCAATATCCGATACCAGGTCTTAACCTTTTTGCCTCGGTTGGGCTCGATGTTTCTGGCCACGAAATCGGGAGGGAGGTGGAAGAGCACGTCCTTTCCCGCCGACAGCGAGTTAAGCGTAATCGAGTCTTCTGTCTTGCCACTTACATTGCCGACCCAGGTGTAGGTGACCACATCATTGGGTTTGGTCGGATTGACGGCTGATTTCGGCGCGGTCAATTGGCTGGTGCCTTGGGGCAAGTCGTTGGGCTCCAGCGCGCCATTCCGTTCGCCTAGCACCGACGGTGCGACCAGCTCGAGTGACGGCTCGCCGACGTTCAGTGGTGCCGCCTTGTGCGACTTGCGGCGTAGAATCTCGCCGTTTTCTTTTTCGCTCAGCAGGGTATATGACATTACGACACCGCCACCTTCGAGCGTTTTGAGATGAGTGCCCTCGACGGGGATCAAGAAGCCTCGTGGGTCGTCGACTTCACTATTACTCGGGAAGTACCAATCCAGTTCCGGGTCGTAGGTGGTTCCGTCAGGTCGTTTACCGATCCAACTGAGTTCGATTGCCGTGCCGACTCGAATCTGCGGATCGAATGGAATCCGGATGTAAGCTTTTGGCAAGTTGGGATTGATCGCGCCCTGATGGGCGTCCTCGGCAATCGGTGCAGCCAGGCGCACGGTGTCGCCGTCGATCTGCACAAACTGGTTTTTCGAACGCAGGGGTTCGGTGCTGCCGCTGCGCTCCAAAGCGTAGGAAAAAATTACTTGGGTTTGTACCAGTTGGCGTGCATCGTCGTTGTTCACCTTCACTTCATAGGTGTGAGGCAAGTTGTCGATGGTCTGGGACGGGGCATCGGCCTCAATCGATTCTCCATCGAGGCTGGTGCCGCGCATTTTCACCAGGATGATGTCACCCCGTTTGAATTCTGGCTCTCTGGCCCAGACCTGAATCGTCAGGTCTTTGGTGCCTAACTGATCAAGGTCGATTTTGTTATTGAAGGCGTCTTTGGCGATGGGGGCGGGCAGCCGTACGGTGCTGATCGAGACCGTGATGCGGGTCTCGGTGCACCAGTCTTCCGTTTGGTTGCCGACGATATCCGTCACCAGAAAGGTCACCGCCAGACCGGCGTAGTCGGTATCGCCAGCCTCTTCGATGGTGGCTTTATCCACCCGAATGATGATCGGGTGATTGGCCGCATCGCTGATCTGCTCGGCGGTCACCGGTGGGGAGGTTCGCAAAATCCCGCCCCAGCTCAGCGTTATCACATCGCCCACGGCGGCATCTGGATAAGGCACACCGCTACCGGACTGAGCACGAATGACAATCGGCACGCCAGCCTCGGCGTTGTCTTGGTCGACGCCGCCACTGACGATTTCCGGCGGGATGTGCATGAACAGGTTGGAGTGACCGGGCTCCGGATCAATGTCCTGCCCGCCCGGGATTTCGAGTTTCACGTAGATTCGGGTGGGTGGCGTCTGGGTTTCGGCCCCCTGATTCAGCCGGGTGACGCGGTACGTCAGGGTATGCGAGCCCGTCTGCAAATGGCGGGGGGCTACAAACAGCGTCACGCGTTGCCCGACATCGGCGTCTTTGGCGAGGGTGAGTTGATCAACGACATTGTTGCCATCCAGCAACAACTCGACCTTATCCCCTTTACCCATACTGGACCATGGATGAAGAAATATCTGCAAGCCCTTATCAGGAAATACCAGCCATGCCGCCGCGCGATTGATCCCCCATTCCCCGGAAGGCAATGGCGGTTGGGTGCGGGAGGGAATCTCCAACTCGCGCAGGATCAGCGTGGATATTCCTCTTGGCGGTTGGACAAGCATGGCGATCACTCCTGTGCGCGTTGGACAACGGAGTGATTTATGGCTGGAAAGGGTAGGGCTGTCACCTGTCAGATCTGACAGGTGCGGCGTGGTTTCGGATGGGCGGTTGGCGTGTCGAGGGCTGGTTTATCTCAGTCGTTGCTGAGTATGAGGCTGCCTACGTAACTCCAGGATTTTGCCTACGAGGCCGCCGGATCCGTCCGCTATCAGGCAAGCGAGGAAGACGGAATCATAGGGCAGCAAAGGAGGCTATCCAGGATGGACGAGCACTCCAAGCGGTAACAGCCAATGGCCAGGGAAGGTTCATGCATATTGATGACCGCGCAAACGTGGAGCTTGAAAAGCTTCATATGGAAACACAGAAGTTGCGGGCCGAGAAAGGCAAGCTCAAGGCGGAGGAGCGAAAGCTGAAGTGGGAAGCCGCTTTATATCCCGTCGCGGTAGGCACCGGTGTTCTGACCGCGTTCGTTGCCGCTGTAGGTCTTTTTTTCAAACTGTGATGCTTGCATTACCGTTCAGGACGTCAACATGAAAACAGAAACTCGTGAAGCTCTAATGGAACGCTTGCGTCGGGAGGATGCCGCTTTTGCAGAGGATGGATTGAACCTGTCTAAAGCCGAGATCCGATTGCTGGTCACTCTCTTCAGTATTGGCGCACTGTTTGCGCTGGTCTGTATTTCAATCGGTATCGCAGTGAGCCGATGGCTATTTCTTTGAGTCAGTCAGGTCGAGTCTTCACGGTGTTAGGGCGTGTCATAAAACGACATTGGGCATGCTGATTAGCGACAGTGTTTTCACCAAAAACGACACCCCGCTGATCTGCTCCGCACAACCATTCCTCAGCTAAGTCTTTGCTTCTGCTCATTTATCACGGAGAATCGCGCCCCTGTTTCGGCCGGAGCATGTCTGTCGGTTTTTTCCGACGCGTCCTGACCGAGTGGCAAGTGACCGGAATGCGGAGATCCGACCGGATGAATGATCAGGCCAATAGCGTCGAAGAGCGCTTTGATGCAGCAGCACCCGCTGAACTTTCGAGCTGGAATCGCCAGGACACCACCTGGATGTTGGGGTTGTTTGGGACGGCCATTGGCGCCGGTACCCTGTATTTGCCGATCAACGCAGGCTTGGGTGGCTTCTGGCCGCTGGTGGTGCTTGCGCTGTTGGCGTTCCCGATGACGTTCTACGCACACCGTGGTCTGACCCGATTTGTGCTGTCCGGTCGCGAAGGCGCTGACATCACTGAAGTGGTCGAACAGCATTTCGGCATCAAGGCTGGTGCGCTGATCACGCTGCTGTACTTCTTCGCGATCTTCCCGATCCTGCTGATCTACAGCGTGGGCCTGACCAATACGGTCGCCAGTTTCCTTGAGCATCAATTGCACATCACGCCGCCGCCGCGTGCGCTGCTGTCGTTCGTGCTGATTCTTGGTTTGCTGGCAGTGGTGCGTTGCGGCCAGGACGCTATCGTCAAGGCGATGAGCCTGATGGTCTATCCGTTTATCGTCGCGTTGCTGTTTCTGGGGGTGTACCTGATTCCGCACTGGAACGGCGGCATCCTCACCACTGTTTCGCAGGTACCGCCAGCGTCGGCGCTGCTGCACACGCTGTGGCTGGCGATTCCGGTGATGGTGTTCTCGTTCAACCACTCGCCGATCATTTCGGCGTTTGCGGTGGATCAGAAGCGTCAGTATGGCGTGCATGCCGATGAGCGCAGCTCGCAGATCCTGTTCCGCGCCCATGCGTTGATGGTGCTGATGGTGTTGTTCTTCGTCTTCAGTTGCGTGCTGACGCTGTCGCCGGAGCAATTGGCGGAGGCCAAAGAGCAGAACCTGTCGATCCTGTCGTACCTGGCCAACCACTTCAACAATCCGACCATTGAGTTTGCAGCGCCGCTGATTGCATTTGTGGCGATCTCGAAGTCGTTCCTCGGTCACTACATCGGTGCCAGCGAAGGCCTGAAAGGCTTGATCGTGAAGAGCGGCAAACGTCCGGGCGCCAAGGCACTGGATCGCATCGTGGCGGCGTTCATGCTAGTGATCTGCTGGATCATCGCAACGCTGAACCCGAGCATTCTGGGCATGATCGAAACCGTTGGCGGGCCGGTGATTGCGGCGATTCTGTTCCTGATGCCGATGTACGCGATTCGCAAAGTACCGGCGATGGCGCGCTATCGTGGTCAGGCGTCGAACGTGTTTGTCACGGCGGTCGGTCTGGTGGCGATTTCGGCGTTGGTTTACAAGCTGACGATGTAGCCCGGGCTCCATCAATAAAACCGCTGTGTCTGCCCAAGCACAGCGGTTTTTTTTTCGCCAGCGCCTGGCTTGCCACCGGTTTCTGTAGGAGCCGAGCTTGCTCGCGAAGGCGGTATATCAGCCAACACCGTTGTTGAATGTCCAACCGCTTTCGCGAGCAAGCTCAGCTCCCACAGGGATGGGTTGTGGTGGCGGGCATAAAAAAACGCCGCTCATCTGACGATGGGCGGCGTTTTTTATTGCGTTGTAACGTTAGGCTTGAACGACCGGGATGTTGGCGTTCGCAGCAGCTTCACGGAACTCGGCGATCTGGTCGAAGGACAGGTAGCGGTAGATATCGGCCGCCATGCTGTCGATCTTGCCAGCGTATTCCATGTACTCCTCGACGGTCGGCAGGCGACCCAGGATCGAAGCCACGGACGCCAGCTCGGCCGAAGCCAGGTAGACGTTCGCGCCGTCGCCCAGACGGTTCGGGAAGTTACGGGTCGAAGTCGACACAACAGTCGCATTCGGCTCTACACGTGCCTGGTTACCCATGCACAGCGAGCAGCCTGGCATTTCCATGCGTGCGCCAGCCTTGCCGTAGATGCCGTAGTAGCCTTCTTCGGTCAGTTGGTGAGCGTCCATTTTGGTCGGCGGCGACAGCCACAGACGGGTTGGCAGCTGACCCTTGACCTGATCCAGCAACTTACCGGCAGCGCGGAAGTGACCGATGTTGGTCATGCACGAACCGATGAACACTTCGTCGATCTTCTCGCCA